>JASFHM010000128.1:0-4801 GCA_050123215.1 Phycisphaerales bacterium
GAAATATATCGAAATGCAGGGCCAGGAAGACAGCGGACAAGCTCTGCTTGAATTCTAAAATGCCACCAGTTTTAACTGGTGGTTTTTTACTGTGGACTTGACAAAATGTACGATATGCCGTATATCGTAATTATATGACAATGCTAAGAGAAGCCATTAAGAAACGTATGAATGAGTTAAACCTGAACCCTAACCGGTTATCAGAAATGCTCAAGAAGGAAGGCATACCACGTCAAACGATATATGACTTTTTGTCTGGCAAGACAGACGCTCGCTCAGAAGTAGTATCGAAGTTAATTAAAATTCTGGAGCTGGAGTTAGTACCCAAGAAATCCAAAACACAAAGAGGAAAATAATGGCAAGTATTGAATATCGAAATAATAAGAATGGCAAAACATACCGAATACGATTATCTGATGGGGAATCGCCGAACCGACCTCGGATTGGTTTTGGTAAAATTACCAAACGGCAGGCGGAAACAGCGAAAATCAACGTTGAGAATCTCATCAAAGCCAAAAATACAGGCTCTGAAATTTCTATATCTGTTCAGGACTGGCTTAATGGTCTTAGCAACTCCGTACGAAAACGCTTGGAAGCTCTTGGGCTTGTTGAACCAATGGAACGAAAAGCAGAAGTTGCTTTGGCTAAATGGGTAGATAGTTATATTGAAAACCGAACTGATATAAAACCCAACACGAAACGGAATATGCTTGCCGCCCGTAATTCTCTTCTCGATTTTGGTAATACGAGTATGGGCATAGCTGATTTCAGTAGCTATGATGCTGAGGAATTTCGCCGACACCTGTTGGGACTGGGGCTTGCCGAAAACACTGTCCGGCGGCGCTGTAAGCGGGTCAAACAGTTTTTTGCAGCAGCACGCAGAAAACGCCTTATTGATGAGAATCCCTTTGACGGCATTCCCACAAGTACGGTATCTAATCCCAAGCGGCAGGAATTTATCAGCCGTGAGAATATTCAAAAAGTTTTGGACGCCTGCCCCAATAATGAATGGCGGCTTATCTTTGCTCTGGCACGCTATGGCGGCTTGAGAACCCCGTCCGAGCTATATGGGCTAACTTGGGATGATATTCTCTGGGACAAAAAGCGTTTTATTATTCATAGCCCGAAGACAGAGCATATCGAAGGCAAGGAAACCAGAATTTGTCCATTGTTTCCAGAGCTTGAGTTTTATCTTATGGAAGCATTTCAGCAAGCAGAAGCCGGACAAAAACGGGTTATCAACATAGATTTGAATATCAGCAGTAATCTTCGTACACAAGCCCACCGAATAATTAAGCGGGCAGGACTTAAACCTTGGGGTAAAACATTCCAGAATCTAAGGTCGAGCAGAGAAACTGAACTGGTAGAAGATTTTCCTGTTCACGTTGTTACTGAATGGCTTGGAAACAGCCCTGATGTTGCCCGAAAGCATTATCTGCAAACACACGAAGGACACTTCCAAAGAGCGGTTGAAAAAAGGTGGCCTAATTCGGGGACAGATAGTGGTCTGAACACTGCTGTAGAGCCTTGCACTGACACGCAAGAGCAAAATAGGGAGGCTGATTTAACACCTTGTTTTGCAGGAGTTTGTAACAATATGCAAGATGATACAATTCCAGACAAAATCTGTCTGATACCCCCAAGGGGACTCGAACCCCTGTCACATGGATGAGAACCATGTATCCTAGGCCGCTAGACGATGGGGGCAAATTCGTATTGCGTTGTGCGTATCACGTACTGTGAGGTGCTCAACGGTTTACGAAAATAGCGGCGGAAGGACTCGAACCTTCGACCCTGGGCTTATGAATCCCATGCTCTAACCAACTGAGCTACGCCGCCTTTGCAAGGGGCAATTTACAAAATCGCTATCTGTTTTGCAAGTATATTTGCCTTGTCTCAATGAGTTAAAACTCTTGAGTTTATGCCTGTTCTTGGATATAACAGCCAACTATGACCAAGGAAGAACTGCTCAATCAGCTAAATCACACAAAGAACAATTACATTATAGGTTTGGCGGCTCTGTCTATCTTCAAATCAGGCCAGGCCATTCCGCTTCTCGAACATCACGCGGCGGCCTTCGGAGACTATACAGTGACCTTTGACCAGGTCGCTGAACTTTTAAGGAAAGCCCCCGACCGCGGCATCGCTCTTAATGAGTTCAATAAAATGCTCATGCGGACCACAATCAAGGAGTCCTTCGAGCACATCAAAGAATACTGCCAGGATACAAATCAATTCCCTTTACTCAAATCCGAGCAGTGGTACGAGTTTGCCCGAATCATCAGAAATTTTCTCTCGCACAACTGCCGGTTCATCTTTAACAAATACGACCGAGAAAGACTGCCCATAAAATGGAAGGATTTTGAAATCACAGAAGAGTTGCACGGCGGTGGTTTGGGCGAGAAGGTCTTCGGCAATGTCGAGACGTGGGAACTATTCCAGCAGTTCGAAGACTTCGTTCAGCATAGGCTAAACTAACATTTCCCGCAGCCTTACCGCACAAATCCGGTAATTAACCCAAATTCTGTTGCCTCGACAGGTCAAAATCTGTATAAATGTCTCTTTGGGTTGTTGACTCAAAGTGCGGCAGGGCGATTCGTGCCCTAAAACCGCTGTTTCGAGCCAAATCCGGAAGTTAATTTTACTATAACTTTTTTACAGGGCAGGTAAATTATGACTCGCAAAATGGTCCCTATGGATGGAAACGCAGCAGTATCACACGTTGCTCACGCTACGAACGAGGTTATCGCCATTTATCCAATCACTCCCAGTTCAGCCATGGGTGAAGTAGCCGATGCAAAAAGTGCAGCAGGCCAGACCAATATCTGGGGCACTATCCCGTCGGTGACGGAGATGCAGTCCGAAGCGGGAGCGGCAGGCGCTGTACACGGCGCTCTTGCCACAGGTGCCTTGACGACGACCTTTACTGCATCGCAGGGTTTATTGTTGATGATTCCTAATATGTATAAAATCGCCGGTGAATTACTACCCACCGTTTTTCATATCTCGGCGCGTTCGATTGCCTGCCAGGCACTTTCAATCTTCGGCGACCATTCCGACGTGATGGCCTGTCGCCAAACCGGCTTTGGTATGCTCTGTTCCGGTAGCATTCAGGAGATTATGGATTTTGCCCTGATTGCTCAGCAATCCACCTTGGCATCACAGGTGCCATTTTTACATTTCTTCGATGGTTTCAGGTCCAGCCACGAAATACAGAAAGTAGAAGAGTTGACCCATGATGATATGCGGCAAATGATAGACGACAAGCTCATTGCTCAGATTCGTCAGAGGGCTCTTAGTCCTGACCGTCCTATGATTAGCGGCACCGCACAGAATCCCGACGTTTATTTTCAGGGCAGAGAAACAGTGAACAAGTATTACTTGGCCGCGCCGGGAATCGTCCAGCAAACGATGGACAAATTCGCAAAAATTGTCGGCCGTAGTTATAAGCTGTTCGATTATGTCGGCCCCAATGATGCCGAGAAAATCATAATCATGATGGGCTCCGGTGCCGAAACAGCTCACGAAACCGTCGAGCATCTTAATTCTAAGGGCGAAAAGGTGGGCTTGATTAAAGTTCGTCTTTACAGGCCGTTTAGTACAAAGCATTTCATCGCAGCTCTTCCGGCCAGCGTGAAAAAAATTGCTGTGCTCGACAGAACTAAAGAGCCCGGCTCTATCGGCGAGCCGCTTTATTTAGATGTGCGAACTGCCATCGGCGAAGCTATGGCGGCGGGCCAGAGTAGTTTTGATACGTATCCGGTTACGGTAGGTGGGCGCTATGGTCTCGGTTCGAAAGAATTCACGCCGGCTATGGTCAAGGCTGTATTTGACAATCTTGATGCTGCTCAGCCTAAGAGTTCTTTCACCGTCGGTATTACCGATGATGTTGCTAATACCAGCCTTAAAATCGACAGGTCATTCCACCTGCCAGACGATGGTTTTTACTCTGCTATGTTCTGGGGACTCGGTTCGGACGGGACCGTCGGCGCTAATCATAACTCAATCAGGATTATCGGTGAGGAGACAGATAATTACACTCAGGGTTATTTCGTTTACGATTCTAAAAAGGCCGGTGCTGTTACAGTCTCACACCTGCGGTTCGGCAAGCAGCTGATTCGTCGACCGTATCTTATTGCAGAGGCCGATTTTGTTGCCTGTCATAATCCGAGCTTCCTCGAAAAATACGATATGCTCTCGGCTGCTAAAGAGGGCGGAACCTTCCTGCTGACCAGCGGCTACGGGCCCGAAGATGTATGGGATACGCTGCCTCAGGAAGTACAAAAACAACTCATAGACAAGAAATTGAAGTTTTACGTAATTGATGCGATCAGCCTTGCTCAGGAACTTGGCCTAGGCGCCCGTATCAACGTCATTATGCAGACCGCCTTTTTCAAGATTAGTAATGTCATACCACTTGATACCGCTGTCGAAGCTATTAAAGACGCCATTAAGAAAACATACGGCAAGAAGGGCGAAAAAATCGTCCAGATGAACAACGCCGCAGTCGACGGCGCACTTGATAGAGTTTTTGAGGTGAAGGTACCTGGCAAAGTAACCAGCACTAAGAAGATGCCTCCGGTAGTACCTGATGATGCACCTGATTTTGTAAAATCGGTTACAGCGGAATTAATGGCTCGCCGCGGCGATGATTTACCCGTCAGCAAGATGCCCGCCGACGGCAAGTTTCCCACCAACACTACAAAATTCGAAAAACGTAATATTGCGGTCAACATTCCTGAATGGGACCCCGATTTGTGTATTCAGTGTGGCCGGTGTTCGTTGATTTGTCCGCATGGCA
>JASFHM010000129.1:0-4781 GCA_050123215.1 Phycisphaerales bacterium
TATCGAAGACGTCAAGTGGCTCGGCTGGGACTGGGCTGACAGACTCTATTATGCCAGTGACTATTTCAAACAGATGTATGAATACGCTGTGCAATTGATTAAAAAAGGTAGTGCATATGTTGACGATTCAACAGCCGAGCAAATCCGGCAGCAACGCGGCACACTGACCGAGCCGGGAACAGACAGTGAATATCGAAATCGCAGTATCGAGGAAAATCTCGAGCTGTTTGAGCGAATGAAAAACGGTGAGTTTCCGGATGGCTCGCGAACGCTCCGTGCCAAGATTGATATGGCCCATCCGAATCTTAATATGCGCGACCCGGTAATGTACCGGATATTACACGCCAGCCATCCCCGAACCGGTGATAAGTGGTGCATTTATCCGATGTATGACTGGGCACACGGGCTGGAAGATTCAATCGAGAAAATCACACACTCGATTTGTACGCTGGAGTTTGAAAATCATCGGCCTTTATATGACTGGTTCCTCGACGAGCTGTGTGTCTTCCATTCTCAGCAGATAGAATTCGCGCGTTTGAATCTGACTTTTACCGTGATGAGCAAACGCAAACTCCTGCAGCTTGTTCAGGATAAATTAGTCAGTGGCTGGGACGACCCGCGTATGCCGACGATATGCGGCCTGCGTCGCCGGGGATTTTCACCGGCAGCCATTCGCAATTTTTGCAAGGTTATTGGTGTAAACAAATTCAACAGCACCATAGATGTGGCTTTGTTGGAGCATTGTTTGCGTGAAGATTTGAACAAAACCAGCCCGAGAGTAATGGCGGTACTTCGACCGTTGAAAGTTGTAATCACGAATTATCCCGAAGGACAGGTCGAAGAGCTGGATGCTATCAATAACCCTGAAGATGAAAACGCAGGGACACGTAAGGTGCCGTTCTCACGCGAGCTTTATATCGAGCGGGAAGATTTCATGGAACAGCCGCCGAAGAAATTCTACCGCTTAGCTCCCGGCAGAGAGGTGAGATTGCGCTATGCTTATTTCGTGACATGTACCGATGTGGTTAAAGATAATAACGGTAACGTAACTGAAATACATTGTACTTATGACCCGGCTACGCGAGGCGGCGACGCGCCAGACGGCCGAAAAGTTAAATCAACTTTGCATTGGGTTTGCGCAAAAAATGCTTTAGATGCCGAAGCAAGACTTTATGACTATCTTTTTGCAAAAGAAAATCCCGAAGAAACTGAAGAAGGGCAGGACTTCAAAGTAAATATTAATCCTGATTCCCTTGAAGTTTTGACTGACTGCAAAGTTGAGCCGTCATTAGCTGATGCTGAGCCGCTGCAGCGATTCCAGTTCGAGCGTTTGGGTTATTTCTGTACAGATTACGATAGTTCAAAGGAAAAATTAATCTTCAATCGCACGGTGACGCTCCGTGATACCTGGGCTAAAATCCAAAAGGCTCAGAAACAATGATTGTTATTTAACATCTTTTGAAAGAAAGTATTTTTGTGAACGAGTTTTCTCTGCTGACATATTTGGGTGGTTCGGTTATTGCTCTATTTGTAGGTTTTCTGACAGGTATATTCGGCGTTGGTGGAGGATTTTTAATAACACCAGCTCTTATGATTTTACTTGGTATACCAGGCCCTATCGCTGTTGGAACCGGCTTGGCGGTTATGCTTGCAAACAGTTCATGGGGTATTATCAAACGTAGAAATACCGGAACAATTGATGTTAAACTCGCATTGTCATTGGCAAGCGGCAGCGTAATTGGTGTATTGATTGGTGTTTTTTTCATGAAACTGCTGAAAAAAATGCACCCACTTGTAATTCTGGGCAAAGAACAAAATGCGGTGCAATATATCCTGCTGTGGCTGTTTTTGTTCTTGTTGATTTGTATTATTGGTGTACTGGTTTTCGACTTGAATCTAAAAAATCGCCAAGGTTCTGAGAGAAGAATCGGTTTACTTTCCAGAATGAAAATTCCTCCGTATGTTAGACTCAGTTCATTGGATGAGCCTGAGTTTTCCCTGACAATACTGGCAGGATTAGGTTTGAGCGTGGGTATTCTGACCGGTCTTTTAGGTGTAGGTGGCGGGGTGATTATTCTGCCGGCGCTGGTTTACCTTGTCGGCCAAAGAACGGTCAAGGCTGCTGGTACGAGCTTGCTTTTGGTTTGGATTTCCTCTTTATTTGGTGTAGTAATGCATGCTACTGAGGGAAATGTAAATCTGTATCTTTTGGGGACAATGTTAGTTGGTGGTCTTTTAGGAACAAATTTCGGCACTATCGTTGGATTAAAACTGGCTGGTGTGAAGATAAGATACTATTTTATCTGGGTGGTGATTCTTGCTGTGATAATGATAGGAATGAAGATAGGCATACTAACCTTTAGTTAACCTGCTTATCCTTTGTTGAATAGCTGTTGAAACTTTGATTTTATATCTGGGCTTTTACAGAGCGTCTCACCTATCAGGCACGCCCGCACACCGACCGATATTAATTTTTCAACATCGTTGCGGGTTTTGATACCGCTTTCAGCGACCAGTTCGTTGGTATTCTCCAGCAGTTCCGCAAGCCGGCCGGTTGTATTGATATCGACAGTCATCGTAGTCAAATCACGGTTATTAATTCCCAAAACACTGTAACCTTTCTTGGGAAAACCAATGAAGCTGCGAACGGCCAACAGAGTATCGGCGCTGTGAACTTCCAGCAATACGGTCAGGGTAAGTTCCGCAGCTAAAATCATCAAATCGGATATATCAGCGGCCTTGAGTGCATCTGCAATCAGGAGGATGGCATCGGCGCCGGCAGCCCGTGATTCGTAAACCTGCCACGGGTCAATAATGAAATCCTTTCGCAATATAGGCAAGTCAACAGCTTCTTTTATTTGTTTTACATATTCGAGCCTGCCTTGGAAATACTTCTCATCGGTCAGAACGCTTATGGCATCGGCGCCGCAGTTTTTATAAGTGCGCGCGATTCCAACAGGGTCGAAGTTTGGACGGATAAGACCAGCCGAAGGAGAAGCCTTTTTGACTTCGGCGATTACATTTAAGCCACGAATGTTCGGCTTGGTAACTGCTTTGTGAAAATTTCGGCATTTGGGTAAAGAGCTGATTTGTTCTTTGAACTGTTCGATGCTTGTATGACTATTCCTCTGCTGAACTTCAATTCTTTTATCTTCGATTATTTTGTCGAGTATATTGGACAAGATTATTTAACTCCTACGGCCTTAAAAAATGTGTAATTAAATACGCCGTCATCTTCTGCGCTTCTATACAAATCCGCGATACCTTTCTCCCAGCTTTTTTCATCAATCATACCCGAGCCGATAGCTTGCTCTTTAACTCCATCAACCATAGCGGTAAAGGTATTTTTAGTAAAGCCCTTGACCATTTGGGGCCTACTTGAATCGGCATATACGACTCTCGGGCTGACCTTTATATCTTTGAAACCGCATTCTTTTAGCAGTGGGCATAGCTGTCTGCCGATTAATGAATTGCCCTTTGCCTCGGCCTGTAAATCGATAAGACACTGAATAGCTCGCTTTGCATATTCGCTGTCCGGATAAAAATATGCCGAGCCGTGGTCGCCCTCAATAGCTGTCAATGTTCCGCCCCTGCGCAGAACTTTTTTTAGATTCAGCAGAACTTTGATGGGTTCTTCAAGATGCTCCAGGAGAAAACAAACAAATACATGGTCGAAGCTCTCGGGCTCGAAAGGCAGATCAAAAACATCCGCCTGCTGAAATTCTACATTTGTTATTCCCTTGCTCTGAGTCAGCTTGTGTGCCTGTTCCAGCGAATCGGCCGAGATGTCTATACAGACAAATTGTGACTTAGGGCTATTAGCGGCCAGAGTTATAGTTTGAGCTCCTACACCACAGCCTGCTTCGAGGATTCTTTCATTCGGCGAATAGATACTGTCGCGATGAAGCAGTTCAACCAAAGTATTGGCCTGGTCGGCGAGCCTTTGAGCCTCACGCGTTGAATATCCATGAACATAATCTCTTTGCTTCATAGCGCGGTATTATTCTTTGTAGTTTTTATGCTTGTTCTGACAATTTGACATAGGCCATTCTCACTTCGTTCAGGGTGTTTTTGAGAACTTTTTCCTCCTGCTCGGTGAGGTTACCTTTGCATTTCTCCTCGATTGTTTCGAGCATATCGATATTATATTTGGCAAGCTCAAGGTCGGGCTCTTTCGGTTCCTGACCTTCCAGGTGAATCAAACCCAGCGAGAAGAATATCTGGGTGGTGAGCATGCTTATCAGGGCGGCGAAGTCACCTTTTGGCAATGGTCCACGTGGCCGCGGTTGTTCTTTTTTCTCGGTTTTCTCCTCGGCCGCGAGAATTTCCTTTTCCTTCTGAGCTTCGGCCTTCCAGTCCTCATCAACGATTATCTTCTTTTCTTCCGGTTTTTTTTCTTCATCGGCCATCTGTACTGCCTCCTGTTTTCGTTTATTTTATATGTTTTGTCCGGGACACTTTGTTTACTTGCGGTATTTTTTCATCTGTCTGTCGACATCTTTCTTTTGTTGTTTCTCGGCCAGGCTCTTTCTTTTATCGAACTGTTTTTTGCCGTGAGCCAAAGCCAGTTGTATCTTGGCAAAGCCTCTGCTGTTGAAATAAATCTTCAATGGAACTAATGTGAAGCCTCGTTGTTCGAGCTTGGTTGTTATTTTGCGAATCTCCTGTTTATGCAGTAGTAGCTTTCTCTTTCTCGCCGGTTCATGGTTACGGGCCCCGGCCTGTTCGTACTGAGCTATGCTTGCACCGAGCAGCCAGCACTGGCCGTTGTTTACGCGTGC
>JASFHM010000130.1:0-4750 GCA_050123215.1 Phycisphaerales bacterium
TGCTGGTCTGATTTCACCAGAGCAGCCTCTGCTTTATCGATTTCTTTTTTGAGATTTGAGATAGTTTCGTATTTTAGCCGGGCGGCTGTTTCCAGCTCGCCTTGTCTCTGGGCCTGGTCAAATTGAGTCTGTGCCTGTTCAAGCTCGGCCTTGAGATTTTTTATCTTATCGATTTGGCCTTTCTCTGATTCCCACTGGGTGGTAAGCTGCTTATCTTTTTCTTTTAGCTCAGCCAGTTGTTTTTCCATAGTTGTGAGCCGTTCTTTGCTGGCCTTGTCTGATTCTTTTCTCAGGGCCTGTTGTTCAATTTGAAGCTGCATAGTCTTTCTGCGGATGTCATCAAGCTCAGCCGGTAGCGAGTCGTTCTCGATTCGCAACTTTGATGCAGCTTCGTCAATCAAATCGATAGCTTTATCCGGCAGCCATCTGTCCGAGATGTATCTGTTTGACAGAGTTGCCGCAGCCACTAAAGCTGAATCTGTAATGCGAACACCGTGATGCATGTCGTATCGGTCTTTGAGTCCTCTAAGGATGGCAATGGTTTCTTCGACACTCGGCGGGTCAATCAGAATCGGCTGAAACCTACGCTCAAGGGCGGCATCTTTCTCGACGTACTTTCTGTATTCATCTATCGTAGTAGCGCCTATGCACCGCAACTCGCCTCTTGCCAAGGATGGTTTTAGTAAATTGCCTGCGTCGACAGCACCTTCGGCCTTGCCGGCTCCGACGACTGTGTGTAATTCATCTATGAAGAGTATTATCTGTCCCTCGGCTGCGATGACCTCTTTGAGAACCGCTTTTAGACGGTCTTCGAATTCGCCTCTGAATTTTGCCCCAGCAATAAGGGCCCCCATATCGAGAGCGATTATCCTTTTGTTTTTTAAGCCTGCGGGGACGTCGCCTGCAACTATGCGCTGAGCAAGGCCTTCCACAATTGCAGTTTTGCCTACGCCGGGTTCACCGATTAATACAGGATTATTCTTGGTTCGCCGGTTCAGTACCTGCATGCATCGGCGTATTTCTTCGTCTCTGCCAATTACCGGGTCGAGCTTACCTTTGCGCGCCATCTCAATCAAATCTATGCCGTAACGTTCTAGTGCGTTGTATTTATCTTCCGGATTCTGGTCAGTGATTTTCTTATCGCCGCGTATATCATTTAGAGCTTGTTCAATCAGCTTGGTTTCGACGGAATTGAGGCGCAGAATTTCCCCGGCGTCACTTTGCACAGCAGAGAGTGACAGCAGCAAATGTTCGACGCTCAGATATTCATCCTTCATTGCATCAGCACGATTTTGTGCATCAAGCACAATTTGATTAAAAGCGGGATCGGGCATAATCTGGCTGGTGCTGCCTTGGGGGAGTCGGTTAAGCTCGGCATCTATCATTGACTTTATCTGGTCGGTGTTGGCTCCGATTTTTTTGAGAACTAAATCCGTAATGCCTCCGTCATCGTTGCACAATGCGCTAAGTAGATGCAGCGGTGATAAAACCGTATTCGATTTGGCCATGGCTATCTGCTGAGCCGTGGCCAATGCTTCCTGTGCCTTCATTGTGAATTTGTCGAATCTCATAGCAAATTCCCTTGTCAATATATACAGTCTCCAGACATATATGTGCAAAAGCTGTGCCTGAAAACGTGTGTGCCGTAAGTGCTTGACGTATAAGGACATATGTATGTTTGCGGTGATTTTGGAGTGTGCCAATATGGCAGAGTGGGCTTTTGAGTGCGTCTTTAGTAAAGTAGAGCCGAGTCCTGCAGGACAGCCATGGCCAATCCCTGGGTCAACGCGTCTTTGTCGAATCTGGCACTTGTGATAGTTATGCTTCGTGAGGTGCTGTCGAAGACTTCC
This sequence comes from Phycisphaerales bacterium, assembly GCA_050123215.1. Taxonomy (GTDB): domain Bacteria; phylum Planctomycetota; class Phycisphaerae; order Sedimentisphaerales; family Anaerobacaceae; genus CAYMOE01. Next base: position 1,851 of record JASFHM010000130.1, read on the forward strand.
TTTGACAATACATTATTAATCGAGGTGGTTAAATAATCCATACACTGACTTGCTACATAGCCTGTTAACATCACCACATCCGGGTCGTAGCAGTTGATTCCGATAGCTGTTGCTTTGCTGAGACGGTTAGCGACCATCTGCCTCAGTGACAGGGCGTAGGAATCGTTCTCGGCGATAGCGCGGGCCCATTTAGTAACTAGCTGCTCCGGTGTATCCTGACTTTCCATCATGTTTTTCAAGATGGTTTCTTTCCCGTTTGAGATATCCGCTTTTATAGTTCTGCTTAGGGCTGGTCCTGAAACGAAGGCTTCCAAACATCCTTTTTGCCCGCAGCCACACATCGGCCCATCCGGGTCGACTACCACATGTCCAAGTTCGCCGAATCGTCCGGAGGCTCCGTTCATAATTTTACCATCGGCGTACAATGTCCCACCAACACCATCGGCAACATTTATGTATAGAACGGTTTTTGATGCAAACTCGGGGTCAATAGATATCTCAGCGAGGAACCGCACTCGCGTTGGATATATCTTGACTGGGCAGTTTAATCTTTGACTGAGCATTTCTTTGAGCGGAATATTCTTCCAGCCGAGAGGACTTGAGAGCTTTACTGTACCGTCTTGTGAGATTGAACCGCTCAGGGTGATTCCAGCACCCAGCAAATCATTTTGACTTATGTTGTATTTGCTTAGCAGGCCGAGCAGATTAATATGGAGCAGGTCGCAAAAACTCTCAACGGAGTTTTCTTTTTCAGTGGGGATATTTAACTTCTCAACAAGCTGGCAGTTAAAATCAAACAAACAAAGTGTAATACTTGTCGGTTTGAATGATGCGGCAGCAATAAAACGTCCCTGTGGATTTATACTAAGGATAACCGGCTTTGGGCCTCGCCTTGCACTTTTGCCCGGCTTTTCGAGTATGAGATTCTTCTCTCGCAGCCTTGCGGTTATATAACTGGCGGTAGAACTGCCCAGGCCGGTGAGCTTACAGATTTCTGCTTGTGAAAGTTGGCCATGTTTTCTTAAAAAATTAAGAATCAAAGCCTCATTTCGTAAGCCAGCATTTTTCGAATCTATAGGGTTATGACGCATTTGTTATGTCACTTATATGAAGCGAAACACAAAGCTACATATAGAATAACTCAGAACAAGAGATTTTGCAAGGGTAAGGTGTCAAAGTTGAGTGCTGCATGTAACTTCTTGTTAAATAAGCAGATAAGATATTTTTAAGAAAACCGCTTGAAATTACCGGATAAACATAATAAACTTTAACTCAGGACGTGAGTAAATTTGTCTGGAGTGTATTTTATTGGGAGTTTTAAGGGCAATGCCGGATTACGTTCGCTTGCTGGTCAAAAGAGAGGTACCAATTGAAGCGGGCGATGACGAACTTCCGGTATATACGCGTTTTGAGCGTAAATCTAACTTGCTAAGTACATGTAATGGTAACGGCTCAGGTCGCAGAGGGACAATATTATGGAATTAGGAAAATACTCGTTTGGTATTGGCGACAGGTTTGGCAGACAGGGCAAAGCGCAACTACAGGCGATTATAAAAGTTAGCAGGCTGGATATTGACATCACCCCTGTCTGGAACAAATCCCATCGCGAACACACAATCATCGGTACTACGCCGGATGAAGTGCGAAGAGAAGCCGATGATGCTGTAGAGAGTCTGGATTTTAAACTACCGTATTTTGTTGACGCAGACCATATTAATCTTAAGAACGTCGACCTGTTCACGAAATCGAGCGATTTTTTCACTATTGATGTTGCGGATTTCATCGGTCAAAGCGATTCTGAAGACAAGATAAAAACTTTTGTCAGTAAATATGAGCAATATACGGGTAAGCTGACTGTGCCCGGCATAGATGAACCAATCGAAGTAACGCGCGATGATGTTACTCGGATTGCGAAGAAGGTTTTACTGGCGGTGAGTGAGGCAGGTAAAATCTATCGGCATATTGAACAAGTCAAGGGCAAAGATAATTTTGTGACAGAAGTTTCGATGGATGAGACAGACCAGCCTCAAACTCCTATCGATATGTTTTTTATATTAGCTGCTATTGCCGATGAGGGCATTTACGCCCAGACGATAGCTCCGAAGTTTACAGGCAGATTTAACAAAGGCGTTGATTACGTCGGTGATGTAGCTCAGTTTGAAAAGGAATTTAATCAGGATTTGGCGGTGATTGCTTTTGCGATAGAAGAATTCGGTCTGCCGGAAAATCTCAAGCTGAGTGTTCATTCCGGCAGCGACAAGTTTTCGATATATGGTCCTATTAACAGGGCACTGAAAAAGTTCGGCGCAGGATTGCATCTTAAGACAGCGGGGACAACATGGCTGGAAGAATTGATAGGTCTCGCCATGGCTGGTGGAGACGGTTTGGCCGTTGCCAAGGAAGTATATGCCAAAGCGTTATCACGGCTGGACGAACTTTGCGGGCCTTACAAGACAGTGATAAATATAAATAAATTGAAGCTACCTTCGGCCGGGACAGTTAAGAATTGGAGCGGACAGGACTATGCTCAGGCTTTGCGGCATGACCAGTCCTGCAAAAAATATAATCAACACCTCAGGCAATTATTGCATGTCGGATATAAGGTTGCTGCTGAGATGGGGAAAGATTATCTTAGGGTATTGGACAGAAACGAGGCAATAATAGCCGAGCAGGTAACCAGGAATATCTATCAGCGTCATATTGAGCCGCTGTTTATAGATTGAGGAAAGGATTTGGCCATGACTGAGCTATTTAATTTGAAAGATAAAGTTATAGCAATTACCGGCGCAGGTGGCGTGCTCTGTGGTAGTATGGCACGGGGCTTGGCTGGGTCCGGTGCCAAGATAGCAGTGCTTGATTTACATGAAGACTCGGCCAAGAAAGTGGTAGGCGAAATCAAA
>JASFHM010000131.1:0-4729 GCA_050123215.1 Phycisphaerales bacterium
AAAGCCGAAAATACCGGTGCTTATAGCGGGAAAAGAGACACTTTTTATGCCGTCGGTGTCGGTGAGCTTTAGAGAATTAAGCGTTGCGTTTTTTAATTTCTCATCTTCCTGTCCTTCGCCCATACGCGGCCCGACTGCGTGGATGACGTATTTTGCTTTGAGATTGCCGCCGGTTGTTTTAACTGCCCCTCCGACAAAGGTGCCGCCGATTTTATGGCACTGTTTTTGAATTTCGGGTCCGCCTTTTCTGCTTATGGCTCCTGCGACACCGCCGCCGAGTACCAGCTGGGCATTGGCAGCGTTGACGATGGCTTCGGTGTCCATCTCGGTGATGTCACCTTCAGTCAGAACGAGCAGCGTGTTGTTGATTTTTGTTTCCGCCACGGCGGCTAAATCCAATACTCTTTACCGTATCGATACCTCGAATATTAGAAACTTTTTGCAGGGGCTTTGCAAATCTTTCTTCGATGGGGTAACGGTGGCAGGGGCCGCTGTTCCAGGTGCAGAACGGGTAGAATCGGCCGTTAGGCGCCGCGTACAGTATGATGCAGTGTTTCGACCGTTGTATCTCGTAGTTGTAAACATCCTGAAAGTGCATCGAAGCGAACAGAAGGGTGCAAAATCTCTGCTCGTTCAGGTATTCGTGGTAGGCGGCCTTGTCGGCGTGTTGTTGTTCAAAATCCGCGAAGCTCTGTACGAATTCGAGGAATCGGTCGAATCCCCAGTCTTTCGGAGCGCGCTGCTGATGAAAGTGTTTTTTCATGGCCTTCATAGCCGAAGCAACGGTGATACTTTTGAGCCATGGGAACTTTTCGATGCGAGCAGCCATTTTATCTAAATCGGCCATGGCCGGTTCGATATCAATAAACGCCGGCAGGGGCGTAACTTCTTTAGTTTGCCTGTCAACGACCATATAAGTGGCTGCGCCGCAGTGCGGATGGCAGCTTACGGAAATCTGCGGCGTGCCTTTCATTGCTGTCATCAGCCGCAAAAAGGGTGTGACAATTGAATAGGGATACCAGTCTCGCTGCATAACGGGAAAACCACATTGCTGCTCGAGGTCGCGGGCCAAATCGGCCATGGTGTACCTCATGCTGAGTCTTTCTGACTCATCGATACGTCCGGTTATAGCAACGGGCTGCCAACTGATGGCACTTATTGTGTCAACGTTATCAACGGCGTAGCGGGCGATATTGCCGACCTGGTCGTCGTTGAGTCCTTTTACGATGGTCGGCACGAGCACGACCCTAATGTTGGCTTTTCTTATATTATCAATTGCTTTCTGCTTAGTTTCCATCAAAGCTCGACCGCGAATCTTCATGTAGACCTCGTCGCTCAGGCCGTCGAACTGCAAATATAGCTGGTCGAGCCCGGCGTCACTGGCGGCCTGGCAAAATTCTAAACTTTGAGCGAACTTCAGACCGTTAGTGGCTACCTGCACATGGCTAATGCCCCTGGTTTTGGCTTGTCTTATACATTCGATAAAATCCGGGTGTATGGTTGGTTCGCCTCCGACGAACTGCAAGCATGCCGGTCCGCGTGGGCGGATATTTGCTGCTGCGTCGAGCATTTTCTTGACCTGTTGAAGTGTGAGCTCGCAAACGCTGCCGGTTGCGTTGGAATTTGCAAAGCAGATAGGGCAATTCATATTGCAGCGGTTTGTGAGGTCGATGTTGACCATGGCCGGCCGGGAAACGTGCTGCTCACAGAGTCCGCACGCCTCGGGGCAGTGACTTGTGTTAACGCTATGAGGGTTCTCAATCTTGTCGGGCCGTTCATAGTGAGTTCGACATATCTTCAGGAAGAACTCGACATCACTGCTGATAAGTTCCGTGAAGTTGCCGTGTTGGGTGCAATTCTTACTCATCATTACACGTCCGTCATCTTCGTAGAGTTCGGCATCAACTATTGCCCGGCAGATGGGACACAGGCTTCTGATTGCGGCTGGTAATTGCCGGGATTGTGACAGTGTGGTTTGGTCGTCATGTAACGTTTTCAAAAGCATAATTACATCCCTTCCCTAACTATCTACATAGGAAATGATAAGTTGACTGCGCTGCGGTCTTTCGTGTTCAGACAAGGAGCGTACCTGCAAAGCTGCCGCATCACCTTGCTTTTCCTGAAGCCGTGTTTTGCGTACCGATGTCCCAAATGAAATCATGGTACTCATTTGGGTAATTCCTCTGAAACTTTATGTTGTCTCGGTAGCGAGTATACACAATCCGGTCGGCAAATCAATATAAAAAAAGAGGTGAGTTGCTACATATCTTTGAGCAACATGTTGGCAGGGCTTTCTGCTATTGTCTTGGCAAACTCGCCCATACAGCCTGATATTTTATCCAGCTTATCTGATTTTACAACCGGTATTGAACTGTCGCCGTGTGACTCGAGTGCGTTAATAACGTACTGCAGAGTCATCTTTTCCACATCCCGGCCCGGCTGATATGCGTTGGTTTTTTCAGAGTCGCTTTTGATTTCTGACAAAATACCGGCTTTAACCAGTTCGTACAGTATCTGCCTGATTAGGCGGATAGGTATTTCGAGGGTATGGGATATCGACTCGGCATCTCGCGGGGGTTTGGATTCGCAAAAGTCTTTGACCAAAAGATGCATCACCAGAAGAGAAAGTCTTCTTTTGAATGAATAACTGACCGAAAGACAATCAGGCTCGAATTCGTACGTGTCGACGTTCTGATGTGCGAAGCTGACTTCACCGCCGAACAAAACAGCCAGCCAGCTTATCTGAAGCCAAATCAAAAACAGCGGCAGTGCGGCAAAGCTGCCGTAAATAGCACCGTACCGCGACACACCGATTTGGAAATGGATATAAGCCCACTGAACGAACTGAAAAATGGTTCCAGCTACGATTCCTGCTATCAATGCAGATTTGAAATTAACCTTGGTGTTCGGCATAAAGATGAAAATGAAGGTGAAAGCAATCCAAACAGTGCAGTAGGGCAATAATCTCATTAGAACTGCTACAAGCGGCCCGACTGATTGAAGGATGGTGAATTTCTCAGTGGCCGATTGTAATTGACTTGCTATAAAGACTGTGATGCTGCTCGACATGACAAGCAAAATCGGGCAGATGAGCACGACCGACAGATAGTCGCTGAATTTGCGTCCTATAGAGCGAGGTTTTTTTACTCCCCATATATCGTTAAATGAATTTTCGATATTGCTTAATACCTTGATAACGCTCCAGATTAGAAACGCGACGCCGATTCCGGCTATAAAACCACCACTGGTTTGTTGAAGAAGCGAGTTCGCAAAGTCTATTATCTTGGTAATGACTTGCTCTTTAATCTGCATTTCCTGTATTCTATTCATAAGCGTTTGCTCTACGCGTGAGTGCAGGCCGAATCCTTTTGCTATCCCGAACATCATGGCCAGGACCGGGACAATTGAGAGCAGGGTATAGAAGGTGAGCGCCGAGGCTCTGAATTTGCATTTATCCTGCTCGAAACCGCGTACAGCCAGTACGATTATTCTGAGCTGCCTGATTAAAAAGGACTTGAGTAGTGACAGGTCCCGCAAACGAATCCGCCAGATATCATACTTGAGAAATTCAATTACACGTGACAGCATAATAATCCTCGCTTACATTCCAGAAGACTCGGAATTTCCAGTATCTGAACCGCCTTCAAATATACCGCTGTTGTGGTAATCTTTCAACAAGGATTTATCGGCAACAAAGCTTTAGACCTTATGTTTGAAAGAGCAGAATTTGCTTGCCTCAGAGCCGAAAAGTCATAAAATTAGCCCGGAGAATATGATAATGGCTGAATCAGGAAAGGATATAGATATGAAAAGTATCGGATTGGTGTCAGGTATTTGTTTGTTTGCAGCAGCTTTATTATTTTATTCCGGCTGTGCCCCCGAGGCCGAGATAGCAATGAATCTTCAACCTGGTCAGACTGCCAGCTATAAAACGGTGACTGAGGTGCGCAAGTTCTATAAGTTTGTTCAGCCATCAGAGAGGAAAGTTACCGAGAAAGACAGCGCCTCCGTAATCGAGTGGGTTTATGACCAGACGATTACCGATGTGGACGAGCAGGGTAACACAACTGCTGATATAACGATAAGGGGACTGTCATATTTAACAAGCACGTCGGAAGGCCCCAAAGGGGACTTTGACAGCTCAAGAGATTCCGACAAGGATAAGCCTCTCGCTAAATTACTGGGTCAGAGTTATACAATAAAGATGTCTGCGGACGGCAAGGTAATTGAGGTTCTTAACGCACAGACAGCTCGAAACGCAGTCAAAGGCAGACGAGATAGTCAGGCCGCGAGGTCTTTGCTTAGCGATGATGCTATAAAGAGACGACATTCGATTGGTTACCTGCCGCCTTCAGGCAAAGGTAAAGTGTCGGTGGGGGAAAAATGGAGCAGTGTCGAAACATCACCAAAGGGTATGTTGATTCCCAAAAGCTATGAGAAGGTTTTCACGGCGAAAGATATCAGCGCTTCTGATTCAGGAAAAATAGCGACGATAACAATGGAAGCTCTTCCGAGTTCTGGAAAAGCCGAAGGTGCTTCTGAGCAGGCTGTTGAGGGAATGGGATTTTTCGCAGGCATGTTTGACACCAATGAAACCTTCGAAGGTGAGTTGGTCATTAATCTTGATAACGGCCAAATCGTTAAATACAACGAGAAATTGATATCTGAAAACACTGCCGCCCAAATGCCACGTCGTCACTCATCAGATGCCGAACCTGATGTGCTCAGT
>JASFHM010000132.1:0-4709 GCA_050123215.1 Phycisphaerales bacterium
ATTGGTAGGGGACATTAAATTCATCGCATATTGTCTTTAGCTTAACGAGTGTTGCTTCGCTTAGGTTGTTTTGGAAGTCTTTGTCACCCTGGCAGCAGAAGATACGACAGGCGGCGAATCTGCTTTCATGGATTGTACAAAGGCCGTTTAGATTGTAGGGACATCGGCCGTTTGTCATAGGCTTTATGTTATCGCGGCCGATTTTTTCAGTCAGATATTCGATTTCGGGTGTGGTGATAAAGAGACGATGGCCGTAAGAGTCGAAGTCGCAGCATTTGCCGCATATTCGGCATGTGCCTGCAAGGTGCGGCTGTTCTTCGAGTTGAGTTTCGAGCCAGTCGTAGATGTCACTTACTCTCTGAGTTAGTGTTGTCGGCTGAGCCATTGGTCCACCACTTCTTTGATTTACGGGTTTTTTCTATTTCTTCGTAGCTGAAGGGTCGTCCGCGATTGATTCCGCTGCATTTTTGGGCAGCCTCGTTCCAAGTGTTGATGCTTTTAAGATTGCTCGACCAGAACGGCCAGGTTCGGCACTGATTGGGCCTCACGTTGTAGATTCTACAGAACCTTTTACCTTTGCTGCGTTCGAGAAATATGCAGTCTTTAGTAATTGGGTCTTCTATTATGCTGGTCCGCAAGCCGATACGTCTTAGGTATTTTTTGCGCAGCTGACTGACGGACATCTTAAGATAATCTGCGATAAATTCTATCTCCTTACCGTGCACCCAGATATACCCTTCACCCGGCCCGGAGCAGCACTGTCCGCACTCGTTGCATTGGAAATGCAATCCGCCAACATACCAGTGTTTTTTTGTTTGAACTGACATTTGCAATTACCACTTGAGTATTGCACCGGTATCGGCGCTGGTTGCCATCGAGGCGTACTTGGCGAGATAGCCCTTGGTTATGCGCAGCTCAGGAGCTTTCCAATTCTTTTTGCGCTGGGCCAGTTCTTCGTTGGAGAGCTGAACGCTTAGTTTACTGTTGGGTATGTCGATTTCGATGATGTCACCATCTTTTAGTAAACCAATAGGTCCGGCAAGCGCGGCTTCGGGACTGACATGGCCGATGCAGGCTCCTCTTGTTCCGCCGCTGAATCTGCCGTCGGTAATAAGCGCAACTGATTCGCCGAGTCCGGCGCCCATAATATAACTTGTGGGGCTGAGCATTTCCTGCATACCGGGTCCGCCCTTAGGGCCTTCATATCGGATGACTACAACGTCACCGGCTTTAACTTTGCTGCCCAGAATTCCTTCGCAGGCTTCTTCCTGACTGTTGAAGATTACGGCGGGGCCTGTATGTGCCAGCATGTTTTTAGCTACACCGGCGGTTTTTATTACAGCACCGTTCGGAGCGAGATTTCCCCTTAGTATTGTAAGGCCGCCGGTTTTAGAGTAGGCATTATCAATGGAACGAATGCAATCGGAATCTTTTATTTCAGCTTTGGCAATATTTTCACTTATTTTCTTACCTGTGACGGTTATACAGTCGGGATTAACCAGGTCGGGGACTTTACTGATTTCCTTCATTATCGCGCCGATACCGCCAGCGGCGTCGACATCCTCGACATGATAGCTGCTTGAGGGTGAAACCTTGCAGATATTGGGACAGCTCTGAGATATTTTGTTTATTCTGTCGAGGTTATAGTCGACTCCGGCTTCATTTGCGACGGCCAGTGTGTGCAAAATGGTATTTGTCGAGCCGCCCATCGCCATATCGAGAGCGAAGGCGTTGTTGATTGATTCGGCGGTGATGATGTCCAATGGTTTGATATCATTTTCTATTAAGTACACGATTTGTTTGCCGGCTTGCTTGTACAGTTCGAGTCTTTTCGGGTCGACCGCCAGGATTGTGCCGTTACCGGGCAGCGCCATTCCGATAGCTTCACAGAGGCAGTTCATGGAATTGGCGGTGAACATGCCGGAGCAGCTTCCCTGTGTCGGACAGCCAGTGTTTTCGAGCTCGTTAAGTTCGCCTTCGGTAATCTTGCCTGCGTTGAATTCGGCGACACCCTCGAAGATAGAAATCAAATCAACTTTTCTGCCGTCTTTGGTTTTTCCAGCTGCCATCGGTCCGCCTGAAACAAAAATGGTTGGAATATTGGTTCTGACTGCGGCCATGAGCATACCGGGTATTATTTTGTCGCAGTTTGGTATGCATATCATGCCGTCGAAGCAGTGTGCCCTGACCATAGTTTCAACCGAGTCTGCTATAATTTCGCGTGAGGCCAGTGAATACTTCATTCCGGTATGGCCCATAGCTATCCCGTCACAGACGGCGATGGTATTAAACTCGAACGGCACTGCACCGGCTTGCCTTACGGCCTCTTTGACAACTTCGGCAACCTTGTTGAGGTGGACATGACCGGGAACTATTTCGCAGAAGCTGTTGGCGATTCCGATAAAGGGTTTGCCCATGTCGGCATTTTTCAGGCCGCAGGCGTGTAAAAGGCCCCGGTGCGGAGCTCTTTGAAACCCCTTTTTTACTGTGTCGCTTCTCATATTGTTTCCTTTCGCGAGGATAGACAGAACGAGCTTGGCCAAAAAGCGTGATTTTAACCGGTTTAAACCAGCAAATAAAGCAAAATCACCTTGTCATCGCATATACCGCAGGTATAATTACCACGAATAATTGGTATAGAAGAAAATTCCGGAGGACAAAATGAAAAAATGTGGATTTCAGATTGGGTTTTTATTTGCAGTTGTTTGCATGATGCTGCCACTTTTTGGTTGTGAACAGCCGGCCGGTGAGACAGTAATCCAGCAGCCTGGACCGGTTGTTGAATCACAGGAAGCACCTCGGAAAACAGTCAGTTTGCGGCCGAAACAGGATTTTCAGCAAGGCCAGGTGACTTACAAAGTAATCACTGATGCGCAGCGAACTCTTAGATATGAGGGGGCATTGGCTGATGACAACAGATTCAAGGACGGCCGTAATGTCAACAGAGTTGAAATGACATTCACGCAGGACAATCAGAACGTTAATGACCGCGGTAATATTGTGGCAAAGATAACGATTGATGACCTGAAAGTGAATGTAGTCATGAGGAACGAGACAACGTTTGATTTTGACAGCAGCAGAGAAAAGGATATGGCAAGACCCTTGGCCGGACTTATTGGCCTGGATTATACGGTGGAGCTGTCACCGAACGGCCAATTTGTAAGTGTCGTCGATGCAAACAAGGCCAGGTCCGCGGTTTCAGGGAGGAGTGATGAGCATAAACGGGCACAATTTCTTTTGCGAGATAGTGTGATTGAACAGCGTCATTCTTTTCCTGATATTAGCGCCGATGAAGTGTTTACCGCCGCTGTGGGTAACAGCTGGAGTAGTATCAAAAGCTTTGAATTTCCTATTCTCGGAAAGAAGTCGTATGAGAGAGTCTATACCTTGAAACAGGTTGAACAGCTCGACGGCAGAAGTGTAGCTGTAATTGATATGAAGGCCTTACCAAGTGCAGGTAATGCCGAAGAAACGGTTAGTGGGCCTTTGATGGATATGTTTGACAACCGCCGTGCTTATACGGGCCAACTAAAGCTGGACCTTGATGCGCGAATGGTGGAAAGTTACTTCGAAGAGCTGAACAGTGAGTGGCAGTTCGTTGACCCGGAGGCCGACACTAATTCGGACAAAGCCCCTGCTTCTTTCAGGATGGGGGCGGTTCGTTCATATTCGATTGAGAGAATTAATTAGCAATTGGAAAGGTATGACATTGAAGCTGGCAGTAATCGTATTTGGCATCTGTTCTCTGGTGTTTGTTTCCGGTTGTAGCGAGCCGATGGCAAACAAGACCTTGCTAAGCGTCGATTTTAACCAAAATCAGACTCTGCGATATAAGTTTGTTACCGAACGAAATATCGATATACATTGGAACCAGTCCGATGATAGTTCCAAAAGCCACAAAAGGTCGAAAGAATCGGTCAATATGATCATGAAATATGAGCCTGTAGAGGTTGATGCTTACGGCATTACGAAAATCAAGGCCTATTGTGATAGTATTAAAGTTGAAAAGTCCGGCTCTTCAAAAGATGATGCGGCTAGATCACTTAAAGGGAAAAGCTTTGTAATAACCGTCGGTCCTAACGGTAAAGTCCATGATAAATCCGACCTGAAGCGCGTTATTCGAGAAGCGGGCAAAAAGGCATTTAGAAAGGGCAGCGATATAAAAGACCCTGATTTAATTGAGGATTTTATGGCCACCCAGTGGTTTTTGTGGGATTCGGTATCGAGCATAGACAATCCTGTCGAGGGGATTAAAGTCGGGCAGCAATGGAAATCGAAATTACTTGTGCCCAACTCGATGGCCATGCGGCTCGCCAGGGACGTTACCTACGAGCTTGAAGAAATCCGTGAAACGGATAGAGGTAAAATCGCGGTCATAAAGAGCACTTACGCTCTTACCGATTCGGTTCCTTCAGAATGGCCTTTACCCTGGGCGGGCAGGTTCCAGTTGGCCGGCCAGTTCGGTTTTTTCCGGTCGATGTTTAGGGGTTTAAGTGTTATCGAACTTAGCGGGCAAGGCAAAGAGCTTTTCAATATCGATACCGGACAGACTGAAAGCTATGAGCAAACGTATCGTTTTAAAATGAAACCGAAGGTCTTGCCGTTGCCGGAAACAGACCCTCTGATTACAATAGACCAGCGTTTGTCGATGCAGCTTTTGGAATAAGCGAATCGGGAAGTTTCGGAGGTAGCATAGTATTGGAAAATAA
>JASFHM010000133.1:0-4701 GCA_050123215.1 Phycisphaerales bacterium
CAGGTTAAATTAAGAGAGGTGTTTATTTGCTGAAGATTTTCCCTTCTGTCCCCGCCAATATACGTTTGATGTTTTCTCGGTGACGGATTATTATCATCAGCGGTATCACTGCAGCTACAATCAACAACGGCCAAAGATTGGCGAATTGCCAGTCTTTTAAAACGGAGATTAGCACGGCTAACACAACCGGAAAGACTATTGCTGCTGTGATAGAACCGAGCGACACATATCGCCAGATGAGCACAACCACCAGCCAAGTTACAATTGCGATTACCGCGCAGATAGTGAAATAAGGCCATAACCCCAAAGCTACTCCAAAACTGGTTGCCACACCTTTGCCGCCCTTAAAGCCGATGTAAATGGGAAATACATGCCCTAAAATTGCCGCACACCCCACAGTCAGCCACAGGAAAAGCTCGGTTATGCTTGGCTGTGCTGCTACAAATCCTCTGGTTATAAGCATAGGAACAAGACCCTTTGATACATCCAGGAGAAAACATACATATCCCCATTTTTTGCCTGCTACTCGTGACAGATTCGTCGCGCCGATATTGCCTGAACCGACAATGCGCAGGTCTTTGCCATGTACCTTTGCGATTATCAGTGCAAAAGGCACCGAGCCCAGCAGATAGGAAAAAACTATCATTACGGCAAATATCATTTACCTGCAGCGCCTTTCAAGCACCGATTCATAAAGTGGTTTTAATTCTTTTGCTACTCGGCTAACAGATATTTGTTCTCTTAAGTTGTCAGTCAGGATAGCTGTTGCCGCTTTTTGGATATTTTCTATATTTGTGAAGTATCCGATAGCTTCAGCAAGTGCGCTGATATTCTCAGGCATGTCGATTATTTTTCCGTGGCGGTTATTTGCAAACATCTCAACCGTTCCGTTGAATTTAGTAGTAATTACGGGCTTGTCTGCCGCGAGGGCCTCCAGAATGAACCTGCTGGACGGGTCGTAGAATGTAGGAAGAACCGCCACATCACTAAACTCGAGCACGCTTCGAATATCCCGGATGTAATCCAAAAAGGCGATTTTCCATGCCACGTTTAGTTTTTCTGCTAACTGCTTGTATGGTTTAACTTTGCCTGAACCAGCCACAATCAGGATGGGGATTTGTTCCGGATTGCTTGCGACAGTCATCTGCATCGCACGGATAAGAAACTCCAGGCCCTTCAATCGAAAGTTGTTTGCGACGAACAGGAAAAACACCGGCCTGTCCGCTTCTTTTAGCTTTAGTTGTACCATAATTTGTGAGCGAAAGCGTTCCGTTTTACTGAAGTTCGGTGTTTTATCCGTAAGCACCCCATTGCGTATCACTACCAGCCGATTATCTGCGATTGCATAGTGGTTTTTGAAGTGTCGTGCCACGTAATTTGATAGAGCAGCTACAATCGGCCCTGCAGGACTGTTGCAAATGAGCTGTTCGGCTTTGGCCAAAGCGTTCCTTTGCTGGTTGGCAAATACCGTCAATTTTTTATAAGCGCGTGTATATCGATTTGAATAACTCGCAATATTTCGGGCAATCGCTTCAGGATAAGTACCTCCCCGGGGTTGATAGATATCCGCAAACGAGAATGGAAGAACACTATGGATGATGTCATACTGGTTCTTCGACAGAAATTCACTAATCGCATCCCCGAACTGTTCGAGCCCTACTCGTTTAGTCGGCACGTCCTGACAGAGAAGGTGCGTATGCCTTGCACCTTGCTCGCCTTTAGCCGCGATGATATCGACCTCAAGGCCGGTCGAACGCAAGGCCGCTGAGAGTTCAAGCACTGAGGTCTCGGCTCCACCAAGTCTTGGATAGGCTCGTTCTATGACAAGGGCGATTCTCATTATCGTTTAGCTTTCGAACGGTACAACTCGGCCGTGTTTTTTGTCGTGCTCAGCCATCTGTTTGACCTTGTTTTGAACCTGCCATATAAAGAACTTGTCTGGCCAGTCCAGCTTAACTTTGCCTGCGTAGGCAAGGTAAAACATCAGCCGGTCACTCTCCGAAAAGTATTTTCCCGGCGCCGAGTAATAAAGCTGGGCAATATCCTTAATCCGGTATCTCTCGCTGAAAAACAGCGGTTCAAATGCTCTCGCCAAATCTATTAAACTGAAATTCCCATGCCCGTCGTAAAAGATGTGGCACAGGTATAAATCGCGGTGGCGTAGTGCCGTATCATGAAATCTTCGTATGAATTTAGCAAGAGCTACAATGAAATCCTGACACTGCCTCGATGAAATTTCCGTCGGTTCGGCGTAAAAACATTCGGGTAATCTTTCTTCCAGAGAGCGTGCATCGGTTATTTCTTCGGTGATTAAAAAACTCCTCTTCTCGAATAGTCCATCCCACTGTTGGCCGTAAGCAACGATTTTGGCCGCTCCAATTCCGCAGGCAGTCAGCCTCCGCGTCGGCTCTAAGTCGAATAGTCCGCAGCTCACTCGGTCATGTCTCGAAAACCATTTCTCAAACTGAACATAGGTGGGAGGGTTTTCGTATCGCTTCATGAAAAACTTTTTGGCTGGCGTGCCCATCTCAAATTCGATACGGCTGCGGTAAGGGGTCAGGTTTTTTTTAGTGAGGTTCTTGCCACCACTGAACGAAAATACCGCGTCGATAGAAGTAAGTCCAAGACTCTTGAAATCATCTTTGTAGTCTTCGTCTACAAAAAGAGCGTCGGCGACTTGAACGAATTGCTGCCTCGTATCTGAGATATCGGAGGCTTTTTTGCCCTGCATTAAATACACCGCAGCGCCGCATACTCTTTCAGTTGTGATTGACTCCATACATAGATGCTCTTTCTGTTGACATTTTGATTTCAGGCACGGTACGCAGGGGGCTTTGCCGATTATCTGTACTTCATTTTCGTAGCCGGTTTGTGTCCAGGCCGGGTCGTTTGGCCCAAAGAGGGTGATGACTTTTCTGCCAAACGCTATAGCTATATGTCGAGGCCCGGTATCGTTGCATATTACAAGGTCGGCTAGGCTAAAAAGTACCTTCAACTCGCCTAAGCTCAACGCTCGTTCAGCAAGGTTCACCAGTTCGTGTTCTGCGTAGCCGCATATTTGCGTAGCGATTTTCCGCTCAGCTTCTGCCGGGGCGACTGAGATAAGGACTTTTGCATTATAGTTATCAATCAGCCAATCCGCTGTTTCAGCGAACCGTTCGCTCGGCCAACATTTGCTTAGTCCAAATGCCCCTCCCGGCACCAGAACAATCAACGGCCCCGGTGAGTCGACCACATCTGATAGCTTGGCCTTTAGCCCGGCGTAGTCATTCGTAGCAACCGCCAGTTCCAATGTTCTATCGCTCGTTTCTGCAGCCAACCATGACGCAATCGCAAGATAATAATCTATCATTGAAATCGGCATGAACTTGCCTTTGATATCTTTCGGTGGGTAAAGCTCTTCTGTTAGCAGTATTCCGCGACCGTCTCGGCTGTAGCCAATGCGGCTTTTAATGCCTGCTAAAAAAACGCTCAATGCCGAGCCGAATGAATTCTTAAATAAAATCGCCTCATCAAACCTTCGCTTTTTGAGTTCCTTGGCCAAGTCGAATATATTCTGGTCCTTCGCTTCCATCCACTCGTCGCAGAAGCTGCATGGGCTGAGTACCTCTTTAGCGACCGTATTACCCAGATAAGTAATTTTTGCTTCGGGAAAATGTTTTCTGATAGCACGCAGCGCCGGCGTACAGAGAATTGCATCTCCCATTGGCGATGGCAGCCAAACTAATAGATTCTGCTTATCCATTGGTCCTAAAGAATGTGTGGTGGAATCCCAAAGGCTATTTCTGGCTGTGCATTCTGAAGAATGTTAGCGCCATTATCTGAAAAACCGCAGCAAATCCTAACGATATGAGAACCGATTCGACATCGCGCGTTGGACTCATCAGCAGCCACACAGCTATAACTAAACAAAATAATACCACGGTCTGTACGATTCCTGCCATCAGTCGCATCACCGAGAATTCGCCGAACATTTCCTGCCGCTGGCTTTTTTTAAGTTGTTCGAGAATTTCACGAAGCAGTTGCTCTGTAGAGCTTTCTTCACCAAGCCATTCGGGTAGAGTTCCTTCTCCAAACTCCTGCGCTGGAGGTAAGTCGGGTGTTAGAGTTGTTTGTTTTTGATTAATATCTTGACTTTGCTTTAATTCGGGTTCCATCGCCTCAGTATTCCTGTCATGTTTTTTGATAATATTTACTACTTCTTTCATATTCACAGCCTTATAGTCTGGCTCAACCTGTCTGGGCTCTGTTTTTATAGAATGTTTGGCATCATCTATTAGTATAGTTTTGCATCCAGCCGTAAGTCCGGCGTGTATATCACGCTGGCTGTTACCCACCAACCATGAGGCACCGAGGTCGATATCTAATTCTTCCGCTGCTGCCAGCAGCATGCCCGGCCTTGGCTTTCGCCAGTCACTTTCCTTTCTATATTTGGGAATCGAACCGTCTGGATGGAAAGGACAGTAGTATATTTTATCAAGCCTTACGCCGTCATGTGCGAGCAATTCTTCCAGCCGCTCATGTATTTCGCCGAGAACTTTCTCACTTACTATGCCTCGCGCGACAGCCGATTGGTTTGAGACAACGATTAACTTATATCCCATTTGTCTCAACTTCGAGAGCGATTCACCGACACCGTCAAGTAGTTTAACCTGGTCGGGGTTGTTGATATAACCGGGGTCCTCAATCAGCGTATCGTCC
>JASFHM010000134.1:0-4687 GCA_050123215.1 Phycisphaerales bacterium
TTCATAAACCCGAGCTGCAATAGCCCAGTTGCCCTCTCTCTCATCCAGACATGCCCGGTTATACAGCTCGTCGAATTGAAAAGATATTTCCTCCGGCCTAAGCTTCTCCAGTGAGTAACCAGCCTTTGCCAAAGAGTCGCGAACAGAAAGATGCCTGAATTTTCGCCGAGCTTTTTTAAGGGCATCTTTTCGTACTACCACCGCTAAATGCTCATCTGTCGACTGGTCCAGAACAAATCCCGGTCGGTCGTTACGGCCGTTAATCAAAGCATAAAGAGGGTCCTCTACCCACATCTCATGAACCGGATACCCTCTCGGTACAATCGTAATGTATTCGCCCTGGCATCTTTCTAAAGCGGCATCGACCTGCTGAGTCTGCGAACAGCCACGATTTACAGGCACACACACAATGTTCGGCATATCTGTTTCAACTTTTCCGAAATCCTCTCCCGGTATAGGTAGGTAAACCTCATAAGGATAGAAAGTATGCCTCCAGATTAGACCAAGCGTTGTGCCCGCCTTCTGGTCAAACCTGTCAGAAGTAAAAATGACAGACATATCATCCACTTTAGGCCAAGGCTTGGGTGGCCTGATAGTACGAATAGTCATCACGTTTCGGTGATAGTCGGATTTGTCTCTGCGCTGGCGAACCGATATACGGTCCGATTGATTTATAGGGGCATAAAATTCGCCCGTAATCTCATAAACATGATGAAAATCACTGAAGAACACCAGCCGTTTTGTAAGGTCCCAGTCTACCAGCACCTTCTGTTTTTCATTGTAAGGGCCCGCTTTATCCAGCAGGTCTCTGCGATGCATAATGCTAACATGAAGGGCATGATTAAAATAGAACATGAAAAACCGGTCGAAGTCTCTGCTGATCTCGACAACTTTGCTCAACACCTCTCTGGTGCCGTCGGCCTCGATACGGCAATAAACTTTATAAAGGTCACTGTAGGCCACATGGCAATCCGTCTTTGTTTCGAGAGCATCGACAAGCGTGCTTACGTGATGCGGGTAGAAAAGGTCGTCATCACCCAGATAACAAACATACTTGCCCTGCGCTTTGGCCAGAGCCTCATTTAGCCGATACGGCAGCTTTCTATTCTCTTTGCCGTTTATGAAAATTATTCTCGGGTCTCCGAAAGACTCGACAATATCGCTTACATCCTCCCCTCCGTCGTTCATTACGAATATCTCGAGGTTTTGGTAATCCTGGTTTACGACGCTCTCCAACGCTTCAGGCAAAAAATTGCGCCTATTGTACGTCGGAACCAGTACCGTAACGAGCGGACCATTATTTTTGAGACTATTCTGTTTCATTTCAGATTCGTCCGACTGCTCCTTCCAGACGATTAATCCCGATTCCTGTATTTTGCTGTTGCAAGTTGGCAGCGGGGGTAAACTTCTGTTGAGAGTCAATATCACTTTCGAGGTTTATCAGAAGCTCGTTAATTTTCCGGAGCTGAGGCATCAGTGAATAATTCTGCTCGACAAAACTACGATAGCGAACCGGCTCATACTGCTGAGAAAGAATGTTTTCGCAGAACTGCTCTGCTATATCGAACAAGAATTCAGACGGGTATATTTCACTTGCCCCCGGGAAATTGTGAATAACGGGTTTCAGCCCCGCCGCCATACCTTCAAGTATCCCCATCCCTTGGCTCTCAGCAACACTTGATGAAACGATGTAGTGCTTATCGGCAAGCCAATTTTGAATATCACTCTGCCAGCCGTCCGGGAACACCACATCGCGCAGTCCAAGCTGGCCTATCATATGTTTGAAGTACTGCTGCAGCATAACATCCTGGAATGCCCCTGCAAAAAAGAGCTTGTATTCAGGGTCAATAAATGTGAGCTTTTGCATGCACTGGAGAAGGAAGGCCGGATTCTTCCTCATATTGATATAGCCGATGCAGGCAAGATTTTTTCCTCGCTGCCTTTCAACAAAATCAATATTCTCCAGGTCAACACCGTTAGGAATAGTCACAACAGAGGTAAGATTCTTGACCTGCGGCACCGACTCAATGAGCGCATTCTTAACAAAACTGTTACCTACCGTAACCAAACAATCAATATTTTGCCAGTTAACCTGCTTCGGCCAATCGGTATAAGCTTCGTATCGGTGCAGCCGAACTATTGTTTTGCAAACCCGCTCATGCCTCGAACCCAAAACCGCAAGGTCGGTGCACCATTCGAACCACGAGATATCGCTCCACCGCATCAAATCATACACTTGTTGCTCTGTCTTACCCTCGAACAGACGCACATCAAATCTCTTACGGATAAAATCAATCACAGGATTCAGGAATGTCCTGCCATCGCCGCCCCAGAAGAACGCTATCTTCGGCCTCTTGCTCTTGATAACGCTAATCATGTGTTCCAGTATCTCCTGCCCCGGCCAAACCCGCAGTGAACGTAACAGCACTTCCGTTGCCGCGGCCTTGTTGCCGTTGCCAAGCAGTTGTGTCGCCGTCCGATTTATAACATCGGGATTGAGAACTCCCAGCCGCTCAGCCTCATCAAACAAGCCACTCGTCTGCTCGGGTCTCTGTGCTCCCAGATACGCTTCCATCAAATTCCAGACGACCTGTGAGTCACCCCCGCTAAGTTCATTCGCCTTGACAAGATAATTAACCGCCTCGCCGCTTCGGCCGAGGCAATGCAGTATCGCCCCGGCATCATTTAACGCCTGAACATCCTCCGGAGCGGTTTGCAGGTATTGCTGAATGCAGGTCAAGGCTTCTTCATGCCGGCCGGCTTCGACCAATTCAAGGGCTTTGAGGTAATCTGTTTTGTTTTCTGAGACCATTTTTACCTATCCTTTCTAAAGTACCTTCCTGCAAATTAACCGGCAGTCTATCTTGGACTGTCGGCGCAGTAAAACTCACCCGGAAACTATGCAAATTACGTGCCTTTGAAAGAAATTCGCCTTTATCGGCCATGAGAGGCATCAGAGACCACGAAGCTGTATAAATATCTGACACAATATACCCCAGCGACTACCTCGGCCGGACGCCTAGATGTAATCGAGCAGTGATGTAGAAAGCAGCTTACCAGCCACGGATAGGGACATCTGATACAGCACCTCCCGCCGAGACAGGTCTATGGCAAGCTGGGCAATATCCGCCTCCTCGATACGCGTTACCTCATCTTCGGTGCCGTACTTCAGGTTTTCCAGGTTGTTCTTCACATTGTCCAGAAAGCCAATCTTTGAGCCTATCGCCACGGACTTTTGAACCAGCAAACCGCTTAATTCATCTACCGTCTCGAAAGTATTACTACGAAGCTCTTCCATCTCGGCACTGGTTAATTCTGTCTCGCTGGCCAATCTGTCGCGAATCGCAATCAGCGCATCGAACACATTATAAGTACCCGGCACCCGTACCCATTCGGTGCCCGTAGCATTGATACCGGTGGTATCCACGTAAAGCACTTTGCCGGTTTCCGGGTCTGTCACCATCTGGTTGGTGTCCCCGCCGGGCGGTACAATAACTTCTGTCCCACCGTTAATAGATATCCAGTAGCTGCCGGCGTTCTCTGTCACCGTAAACCAAACGTCTCCCGTCACGCTCGAAGTACCTGTCCCCGCAGCCGCACCGGTTTGACCGGTGAAAACAGGTTCGCTGCGGTTATCATTTTGAAACAACTCACTTCCAACATAATATGACAAAGCATCAACACCGGATGCAACTTCTACTTCTCTGCTGTGTGCTGAGCCTTGATAAGTAACGCTTGTAATCTGTCCATCAACTCTCGTTACGGCAAAAGGTTGTGTGCTCGTATCGGTGCCGCCAAAAATATATTTGCCGCTGTGTTTCACATTCGCCGCGGCAATTATTCTGTCTATGGCGTCGTTAAGCCCCTCAATCGTAACATTGACACCTACACCTCCGCCGGTTCCGCCGGTTACATCGCCAAGCAGTGTCTTGGCATCGGCAAGTGCTGACTTAATGTCGTCTACCGCTGTGCTGGCAAACTCCAAAACATCGGAAACCTCCGACAGATTATCCAGGTAGTTTTCTATCGACCTTTTCTGAGAGTTAAGATTCAAAACCCTATAAGCTGCCGAAGGTTCATCAGAAGCCCGGTTTATTCTCGAACCGCTTGAAACCTGTTCCTGCAAAACTAATAATTCACGAGCATGCGTGCTCAGGGCAAGGACTGAGTTATTGTAGATACTACTAAGAGTCCCACTCATATCAGATTTCTCCCGCTAACATTATATGATACTCATTACACTTTCTATCGTTGTTTGTAATACATCCATGTATTTTGCCATCGTTTGGAACATCTGTTGAAAAATCATTAACTGGGCCGCTTCTTCGTTTACATCCACCCCGCTTATTTCATCTCTTTGATTCTGAAGATTCTGAACTATGACTTCGACATTTTCCTGCCGAATTTCTCTTACCGTAATTTGCTGGCCCACATCCGCAACAAGATTTCGATAATAAATACCAACACTCATATCACCAAGGCTGCTCAACGGTTCATCAGCTAACTGAGCCAAACACAGGGCATTGCAATTGTCGGTCATCTCCGGTCCCAGTGAAGTCGCAATTCTTGTGGGATCATTAACAATATCAGAACATACTGCGATGTCTTCCGCACCGGTACCGCTGAAAAAGGTATTCATGCCAGCCGCCGCTAAAAGACCCGATGTATCAGTGCTGTAAAATGCATC
>JASFHM010000135.1:0-4657 GCA_050123215.1 Phycisphaerales bacterium
GAGGCCTGTCCCTTATGCTACTGCAAGAGCTGTTTCGTTGACCAGAGCTTCCCGACGTGGTTCGGTAAAGGTAACGAAATTTCCGATACTATGTGCTATCACATAATAAGAGCTCTTCACGCGACAGGGCGATGTGTTGACTGCGGTGCATGTGTTCGAGCTTGTCCAAATGATATTAACCTCAGGATTCTCAATAAGAAAATCGCCAAAGATATAAAAGAGCTGTTCGGCGCCGAAGCAGGCCTGAATCCTGAAGACGATTTACCGTTGACCTCGTATAAAGATGACGACCCGCAGGAGTTCATAAAGTAAAATAATGAAGGCAATAGCTAAACAAAAAATCGGTTCCGTACTCGATTATCTGGCGAGCCAGTACGAACTCTTTGCACCGGTCTCCGAAGACGGCCTGAAGTTTGACTATTCCGAGGTACAGGATTCCTCTAACGTCAATCTTAACTTCACTAATTCTCATGAGTCTCCGAAGAAGTTGTTTTTCCCACAGTACGAGGTATTGTTTAGGTATTACGCTGACGGCCGGCGTGAAGTGCCGGATTTAGAAACCGATAAAAGGCGTATTATCTTTGGCATTAGGCCCTGTGATGTCAAGGCGTTAATGATTTTGGACAAGGTCTTCGATGACGTAAAGTATCAGGACCCGTACTATCTGGTCAGACGAAACAATACTGTGATTTTCGCATTGGGTTGCAATAATCCGCAGAGCACCTGTTTCTGCACGTCATTCGGCATAGGACCTTTCGCCAAAGAAGGTGCGGATGTATTCGTAGCTGATTTGGGCGATACGTATTTGTTTGAGCCGTTGACAGATATCGGTAAAGAGATTGTAGAAAAGCTGCCGGCCTTGCGGGATGCATCGGGCGAACAAGTCACACAGTATGAAAAAATTGCAGCAGAGGCTGAAGCAAAGATAAAAAGGCAAATTGAGTTGTCAGGTTTGCCCGAAGAGCTTGCCGGTAAATTCGACGACAAAATTTGGGACCAGATACACGCCAAATGTGTCCGTTGTGGAGTTTGCACCTTTTTATGCCCAACGTGTCACTGCTTTGATATGATAGACGAAAACGAAGGTGGCGAGGGAGCGAGAGTGAGGATTTGGGATTCATGTATGTCGTGCAGCTTCAATCAGGAAGCTTCGGGGCATAACCCTCGTCCCGGCGGAAGAGAAAAAATGCGCCAGCGCATCATGCACAAGTTCAGTTACTTCCCTGAGAATTTCGGTGAATTTGCCTGTGTCGGTTGCGGTCGATGTATAAAGAATTGTCCGGTCAGAAATGACATTACTAAAACCATAAAAAAGTTGAGACAGCAAAAGGCTAAAGAAACAAAATGAGAAATCCCTACGTACCGGCATCGATTATTCTCAGGCAAAAGCGAATCGAAAATAAGGCGGGGGACCTGCAGACTTTTGATTTTGAGTTCGAGGATAAAAAACAGGGCGAAGCTTTCGAATTTATATGCGGCCAGTTTGCGATGCTTTCAATAGACGGCATCGGCGAAGCGCCCTTCGGCATCGCCTCGTCGCCTCTGGAAAATGACACCGTGCAGTTCACAATAAAGCGGTATTCCAAAGGCGTTTTGACAAACGCACTTTACAGCCTATCTGTTGGAGATAAGCTCGGAATGAGAGGCCCCTTCGGCAACGGTTATCCGATGGATGAGCTGCAGGACAAAAACATATTAATAGTCGGCGGCGGTTTTGCGCTGACGACACTTCGCTCGGTAGTTAAGTTTGTTCTGCACGAATCGAATCGAAGCAAATACGGCAGAATGGCGATGCTGGCTGCCGCTCGTGAGCCCGGCGAGATGCTCTATAGAGACGACCTCGCCGAATGGTCCGAACGCGATGATATCGAGGTGGTTCGCGCTATCGACAAACCTGCAGACGGCTGGGATGGCCAGGTCGGTTTCGCCGCAGCCGTTCTGGAAAAGATGTCACCGAGTGCCCAGGACACTTATGCCCTCGTATGCGGACCGCAGATTATGATAAAGACCTGCATTGATGTTCTACTTAAATTGAATTTCCCGCCCGAGCGAATTGTAAACTCACTGGAGATGAAAATGAAGTGCGGCATCGGCAAGTGTGGCCGATGCAACATCGGCAGCAAATACATCTGCAAAGATGGCCCGGTTTTCACTTACAAAGAAATTTGCGAACTCGGCGGCGAATTTTAAACAGACAGCGATTCAATCACTTAGCCATTTATCGATGATTTCATCGGTCTTGCTTGGAAGTATCCCCGTTAGCCACGCTAAATCAACCACGGTGAACCGCTTTCTAATCTCATGCATATGAGAGACGATTTCTGTGATTTGCTCGCGCGACAGATTCAAATCGGAAATAGTACAAGCCGCCCCTGCCTCTTTAAGGCAATCCCTGATTTTCTGCGGATTTCTGACAATAGCTCTTAATTTTATTTTGAGCCTCTCCCATTCGCCCTGTTGGCTCAGTTTGCTGCGGACAATATCAAGTTGTTGTTTCTTGGCTTTGTACTGTTTGACAACGGACTCAGCCACAGCCGAGTCCGACCAGAGTTTATAGTTTATTTCTTCGGGCATATCTCTGAAAGTTGGCCTGTCAATTTTCAAGAGCTCTTCATAAAGAGCTGCCGATATGATTGTCCCCAGGGCCACCTGAGCGCCGTGCAGATTATGCTTTTGTCCGCGCATATCCGCTATCATATCGAGCGTATGGCTTAAAAGATGCTCGCCGCCGCTTGCCGGTGCGCTGCTGCCGACCATCGTCATCACGATACCCGTCCAGAACAACGCTTCGAATAGTCCTTTAACTGCATCGCTCTTGGTGTTCTTTATATCTTGCGGCTTATTGAGATAAAAAGCTTCCAGCGAGCTTAAGACCTCGACGCAATAATCACAAAAATTCTCACTGAACAGATAGTTATTCATAAGCCAATCTGCGTTGCTTTGTGATTTGGCAACGGTATCGCCGAATCCTGCTGCTGTCATCTCAAAAGGAGCGTTTTCTATAACTTGTGGCTCGGCTAATACAGCCAGCGGCGGCTTGGCTTCCATTACTACCTTAACTCCATTGATTTTAGCCGCGACATTCATGGCCGCATAGCCGTTCATCGATGCCGCCGTTGCTATAACTATATAAGGCAGCCCCAATTCGAATGATGACCATTTGCACAGGTCGTTGATAGTTCCGCTGCCGACTGCAACTGTAATATCAGGACTGACGGATACAATCTTTTCTTTGAGCTTGCCACAAGTCACGTCGTCACATATAGGCGAGCGTCCGTCTGTGTCTGGTACTATGATTTCGGCGACATCAAATCCACCGACCGATAAACTTTCGTAAACTCTCCTGCCGCATATTTTGTTAGTCCTGATATCAGAGACAACAGTCACTTTCTTGTTAGTCTGTCCCGGCAGTACGGCTCTTATAATTTCGGGTAGTGTGCCGATGACGTCTTGATGGTATCTGAATTCTCGAACTCCAACAACGTGCTTGCTGCCGCATCGACATTCGAAACTGCTTCCGAGTAAACTCTGTAAATTCACAAAAGACTCCGTAACACACGATGATTACAATGAGAAAGTGTAAGTACTGACAGTGGCTTGGTCAATTGTGAGATTGTGCTTAATACTTATTTAATGAGAAAGGGCTAACGGCTTGTTCAACCGTTAGCCCCACTCTATTAAATTGCTGCCTGTTGACCCCAAGCTGAGCTTTAGTGTTTCGTTGTTAAGGCAATTACGTCGGTCTTAGTCAAATTCGACTGCAACACCGATGTTTGCGTCCTTCAGAATATCCTGACGCTCAACGCGTACGACCTTGCCTCTTTTAATGCGGGCAAATTGCCCTTTTTCTTCTGCCAGCGTTTCTGTTCGTGGAAAGTTAATCTCAACAGTGTGGCCGGCTCGAACCGGCGTAGTCATCGGTAACTTGATGTGCACACCGTTTTTGCTGATGTTTGTGCTTCGACCGTTAAAAAACCTGTTTGCCTCAGGCAGCCATAAGCTAACAGGCCAGGCCAACGTAGTTCTTGCTTCTAATCGCTGTTCTACCAAAGTCTCCATATCGCGTCTCCATCCATCATAACGTTCCGTCTCAACTAAGAGTCTATCGGCAATGTTAATTTGGATAGATTAGCGTGATTAGGTAAAATATGAGGTTTCTTCAACTTTTTTTTGAAGTTTCTAAATGGGTAGGCTTGGACGCAGTTATTATCGGGCTGTTACAATCCATAATTTGGCAAAAATTAAATCGCGATTGTTCCAGGGCATGTCGCAACAGCATTACTTGACAGCGTCGGCTGTTAAATCTAACCTATGCTGGCCATGCAAACTAAAGTTGTAAAACTTGACTCTGCCGAGCCAGACCATTCGGTTCTTGTCGAAGCTGCAAAGCTTGTCGATTCGGGAGCCCTTGTGGCATTTCCCACCGAGACCGTCTATGGTATTGCCTGTAGGGTGGCCAATAATTCACTGAAAAACCTAAGTACCGTCAAAGGCAGACCTGCCAACAAGTACTACACACTCCATATTGCTGAATCCTCCCAAGTTCACAAGTACGTACCACAAATAGGCTTGCGAGCCGCTAAACTTGTGCAAAATGCCTGGCCGGGGCCTTTGACAATAGTATTTGAGCTGGATGATAACAGTTTAGAAAAAATTC
>JASFHM010000136.1:0-4654 GCA_050123215.1 Phycisphaerales bacterium
CCAGACCTGTTCCCATCGGGTCACGAAGGACACCGCCTATTCCGGTAGCCGCCCCGCCGTACGGGTCTAAGGCCGAGGGGTGATTATGTGTCTCAACTTTGAAACAGACGGCGCTGGTTTCGTCAAATTCAATAACGCCGGCGTTGTCATCAAAAACCGAAATGCACCAAGGCTTATTGAGTTTCTTTGTTGCGGCGAAAACAGTCTCTTTCAATAGATTATCAAAGTGTACGTTCCGGCCTTCTACGTCCATATCGATTTCGCTCTTGAGCGTTTTGTGGACACAATGCTCGCTCCATGTCTGTGCAAGGGTCTCAAGCTCAACGTCGGTCGGTTCTCTGCCAAGCTGCTGATAGTATTTCTGAATGGTCTGCATTTCGATGAGGTTCAGGAATAAATCTTTTTCTTTGCTAAGAGCTACAAGACCATCGCCGTCGAGGTCTCTAATCGGCCAATCGGTTTTTCTGAATTCGTATGGCTTTAGATGGGGGCTGGGCGGCTCGGCTACGTCGCCGATCAGCACCAGTTCGATACAATCGTTGGCAAGAATCTTCTGTGCGATGGTGTCGATTTGCGACCGGCTGATTTGGCCTAAGAGAACATACTTTCGAGCGGTACGAACGTTGTCAACTTTAACGCCCATATCGGCTATCGCAGCAGTGACAGATTGTGCAACAGGGTCTGTGACACCGCTTTTGAGATGTACTTCCATTAAAGTGGCTTTGGCAAGTCCTGCGGGGGCTTTGCTTCTGCCGATATAATACTCCTCACAGACAGGGTCGGTGAGCAGCTCTTTCGCTACGCTCTCGGCGAACTTTTTATCAAAGTCAGCCTCAATCAGAAACACCCTGGCCGACTGAACAGCCTCGACCGATTTGATTCCCAACTCACGAATGTCTTCAAAAACGCCCGCTCCGTGGACATCAACACTGCCTTGAGTGTTGAACACCTCAATACGCCATTGCTTCACGGCAAGAGTTCCTTCCTTTTTAGTTTTTGCTTGATAAGTGATGTGCGTTTACTTCTTGCTGAGTCAAGGAGCTTTTCGACTTTGTCGCGTTGGCCTTTGTCGATAGCCGTTTTGAATCGCTCAAGCTCCTTCTGCAGTTTATTAATAGCACCGACACAGTTGCCGGTATTTGTCATAAGAATATCGACCCAGATATTAGGCGGGCCGGATGCCCCTCTCGAGGTATCAATGAAACCCTTGCCGGCGTATGATATTTGTTCATTATTGTTGGCATTTAGCAATGCGGCGGCGGTTATGTGCGGCAAATGACTAACGTTTGCAAAGATTTGGTCGTGCTGAGCCGGGCTCATTGTTCGGACCCGGCAGCCCATTTGCCGCCAGAACTTAACCATCTCTGCGGCGGCCTGATTATTTGTATCTTTGGTTTTAGTAACAATACAGTCGGCCTGTTCGAACAAATCATCTCTGGCAAACTCGACCCCTCTCTGCTCTGAGCCGGCTATCGGATGTGAGCCGACGTAATGAACATTTTTCGGCAGATGCTTTTTGGCCCAGCGGTGCGAGAGAACTTTTGTCGAACCGACATCGGTAACAATAGCACCGGGTGAAAGGACATCGGCAATGTCACTGAAGATATGTTCAAAAGTATGTATAGGCGTAGCCAGGATTACGATATCAGAATTGATTACACTCGTCTTTAGTTCGTCAACAATTTTACCGGCTACGGCAATATCCCGGGCCTTTTTACGTGTGCCGGAACGGTGTGTGTAGCCAATCACTTTGATAGAAGAAAAACACCGTAGTATGGTCAGACCAATCGAGCCTCCCAGCAGCCCAAGGCCTATCACTGTTATTTGGCGTAAATCCTTCACAGGCAATACCTTACAAATGATAATGTAAGAGTTTAACCGTGCTAAAAGGTATATTAACAGGCCTCGGCTGTCAATTTTTTTCTTTTCTTAAAGACAATGAAATGCTATTATTTCGGTTAGATTAAAAGGCCAACGGATATGGCAGCAAAGGCGCTATCCCGCCCGCGTCGTGTGGGCTGGATTTTTTTTCATACTACGGGGATAAACGTCGAGTATGCCTGACTCGAATAAAGATTCAAACGGCGGATACCTGGACTTTGAGCAGAATATAAAGAAGCTCGATTTGCAGATGGACGAGCTGAGGCGGTTGTCGAGCGCCAAGGGTATCGACTATTCGGCGGAGACTCGCCAGCTTGACCGTGAAAAGATAACAGAGCTAAAGCAACTATATTCATCTCTAAGCGCGTGGCAAACCGTACAGGTAGCCAGACATCCGAACAGACCTTTGCTCGAAGATTACCTCTCGCTGATGGTCAGGGATTTTCGCGAGCTTCACGGCGACAGACGATTCGGCGATGACCGCGCGATTATAACGGGGCTCGGTCGTATTCAGCGGGAAAAGGTGTTGATTGTAGGCCAGCATAAAGGCAGAAGCACTAAAGAGAAAATCACCTGTAATTTCGGTTGTGCCAACCCGGAAGGCTATCGTAAAGCTATCCTTAAGATGAAATTCGCCGAGAAGTTCAACCTGCCGATAGTTACATTTATTGATACTCCCGGGGCTTATCCAGGCATCGGCGCTGAAGAAAGAGGCCAGGCCCAGGCCATAGCCGAGAACCTCTTCGCAATGTCACAGTTGCGTGTGCCGATTATCTGTATTTGTATCGGTGAGGGCGGCTCGGGCGGCGCTCTTGGAATCGGGGTCGGCGACAGGATGGCTATGCTCGAGTTCGCGTATTACTCCGTAATCTCTCCGGAGGGCTGTGCGGCTATTCTTTGGCGCGACGGTTCGCAAGCGGCTGACGCGGCAGAGGCCCTGAAACTGACCAGCAGAGATTTATTGAAATTAAAACTCGTGGACGCCGTTATTGAAGAACCGGTTGGCGGAGCTCATCGGAATGTTCATG
The DNA here is from genome assembly GCA_050123215.1 of Phycisphaerales bacterium. Taxonomy (GTDB): domain Bacteria; phylum Planctomycetota; class Phycisphaerae; order Sedimentisphaerales; family Anaerobacaceae; genus CAYMOE01. The sequence goes on from JASFHM010000136.1 coordinate 2,910, forward strand.
ATACGGTCTATAGCGTTGAAAGTTATATAAGCAGGACACTGCGGGAATTGAGGCGAATGAAGATTGATACTCTGCTCGAAAGAAGATATCAGAAGCTTCGAGCAATCGGTACCGATTCAGCAACGGTACTCGGCAAAAAGACAAAAGCAGCAAGAGAACGGGTGGCAGCTGCGATTAAGGCCATACCAGTCAGGACAGTCGCAGCAAAGACATAAATCACTGCACAGACTTCGGGGGAATTCACTCAGTTTAACCCTTACTGCCAAACTGACCCACTACCCTAAAGTCTAAGTGTCTCGGGTGTCTAAAAAGCAAAAAAACCTGATTAGAGGCATTAAAACGGCGGTTTTTATGGGGAATTTGACTTTTTGACAGTGTTGCCTATATTTAAGTAGCCGAGGCAATACTTCAGGCGGTTTAATTTATCGAGACATTTTTTCCACACGCTCCGCGGAGGCGTTTAGGTCATAAATATGGCGTTGAGTTTCGACCAGACAACAATCAGCCGCGTCCAGCAGGCAAGTGATATCGTCGAATTGGTGGGCGAACATCTCAGCCTTGTCAAAAAAGGCAGAGAGATGGTTGGCCTTTGCCCCTTTCACGATGACCACAAGCCCAGTCTTTATGTCAATCCCGCCAAGCAAATCTTCAAGTGTTTCGCGTGCGGTGCGGGTGGTGATGTTTTTAAGTTCCTGCAGATGCGCGAAGGTCTGACTTTTCCGCAGGCGGTGGAACGGCTTGCCAACCGAGCGGGCATCAAGATAAAGGTAGCCCGATACGATGGTCCAAGAAAGCAATCGTCGGATATAGACCCCAACCGTCTGGCTAAAGTCAACGCCTGGGCAGACAAGCACTTTCAGAAAAACCTCTTCGATAAAAAGACCGGCGGCAACGCAACTGAATATCTGTTGAGCAGACGCATTACTTTAGACAGCGCCAAGCAGTGGCATATCGGTTTGGCAACAGGTTCGGCAAATGAGCTTTTATCCGCGGCCAAGGCTGCGAAAGTACCGGACGAGTTGCTCAAAGCCAGCGGTCTGGTAACAGAAAGAAATGGAAGCCTTGTGGACAGATTTATTAATCGGCTGATGTTTACTATTACCGATGTCACGGGGCGGGTAATCGGCTTCGGCGGACGAACGCTCGACGGCGAAGGAGCCAAATATATCAACTCACCAGCAACGGTACTGTTCGACAAAAGTAACTGCATGTACGGACTCGAACAGGCAAGGCATGAAATCGTATCATCCAATACAGCAGTAGTAGTCGAAGGCTACACAGACTGTGTAATGGCTCATCAGTGTGGATTCAAAAATGTGGTGGCTACATTAGGGACAAGTTTTACCGAAGGCCACGGCAAAATACTGAAACGGTATGCTCGAAATGTGATTCTCGTATTCGACAGCGACACGGCGGGGATTGCCGCGGCGAACCGTGCTCTGGATATATGTCTTTCGCTGCAGCTCGATATCAAAATAGTTACTATCGAGGGGGAAAAAGACCCGTGTGACTATCTCGTAGAGGTTGGGAAAGAAAAATTCGGTGAGCTGTTGAACAGTGCCGTGGATGTTTTTCAGTTCAAGTACGACAGACTTATTCAGAGCTTCGAAGGTGATGAGACTATCGCAGGCAGAAAAGCGGCTATAGAGGAATTCCTTCAGGCAATCGCGACCGCGGTCCTTTCGGGTAGGCTCGGCGGTATAGAAGAAGGATTAATCGTTAACCGGCTAGCCAAGATTAGCGGG
>JASFHM010000137.1:0-4569 GCA_050123215.1 Phycisphaerales bacterium
ATCATCCAGTTGTCACTGTTAAGGTTTTCCCTGCCGCAGTAAATGTTTCCATCGATAAACGCCTTCAGTCCATCCACGAGCAGTATCGGCCTGCCCCGTACGTATCCCGAAATGCCCGGCTCGTTCAGTGTCGAAGGGCCTTCCTTGAAGTAATTGCCTACTATATTAACGAATATCCTTGGTGCGCCGGGATACATCGGCTCACCGCCGAAATTGTAGATGACGTTATTTCGGATATCCTGGACAAAGCCCACCTTACCATTAATTCGAGGCGTCCTGTACCAAAGATGCGCATACAGATTATGATGTAGTGTTATTCCCTGCAGGCCGTCGATGATAGAACCCATCGAATGCGGCAGGGGGCCGTCGCATATGAGGCACCATTGGATTGTCACATTATTACTGTAGTCCTTGAAGCTGATTACTTCGTCAGAACCCCAACTCAAAGAGCAGTGGTCAATGATGGTATCCTGTGCGATTCCGCCGGCGGGGTCATCACCTCTGGCCGAACGTATCCGTATAAACCGAACAATGACATCATGCGTTGAAATTCCCAGATTGGAAATGCATACCCCGCCCGGTGAGGTTTGGCCTGCGATAGTGATATAAGGATTCTCGATTTTAAAAGCAGATGTGCCCCGGATAGTTCCCGAAACACGAAAAACAACTATGCGCGGACCCTGCGCTTCGAGAGCTTCCCGAAAACTGCCTGATATTGGTCTTTCGCCTATCTCGGGGTTGTAATCCTCGAGAGTAGTTACAAAATACACTTTGCCGCCGCGTCCGCCCGGCGTAAATGTACCAAAGCCTTCAGCCGAAGGAAAAGCAGGCAACAGCTTATCGACACCCAACAGCGGGGCAGAGCCGACTATATTAAAGACAATAACTAAAACTAATCGTAGCAAAAATACAAAGTGATTGCTTGTCATAGCACCATTGCCTGCTGGGCATGTTAAAGGGATGCGATTCCGCACGCTTATCATACAGTTTTTGTATCCTTGAAAAGTGTTGTTGTCAAGATTCAGCCAGACACTTTTGCGCGTTAAGGTGGTATTTCTTGCGCAGTTTAACAGTATGTGCACAAAACCGGCACTGATACACTTTTAGCTTTGTTTACACGGATAAGGGGACATACAAAACTGCTGCGGCGAAGATAAATACCACGGCATTTTTTGTAATATTTCTTCGTTTCATATCTCTAGATTGTTGTTAAAATCTTCAATCGTATCCTAATGCTTTGGTGTATCATATTATACACTGCTACGGCAAAGAAAAGGAACATGATGTCCATATTAGGTTTTCATCCTGTTGATGTGCTGTTGATAATAGCTTACCTGGCGGTCATTACTTATATCGGGAAAAGGATATTCGGCAAGATACACACCGAAGTGGATTTCTTTCTGGCCGGACGCTCTATGAACAAAGTTCTCCAGTTCTTTTTGAACATGGGAACTCTAAGCGATGCCAATACCGCTGTTAGAACCGCCAGCTTTACTTTCAACAAGGGCTTAGGCGGAGTATGGCTGATGCTGGCCCATGTATTCGCCGGACCATATTACTGGTTTATGGCGGGTTGGTTCAGGCGAGTTCGGCTGGTGACTATGGCCGAGTTGTTCGAAGAACGCTTCAAGAGTAGAATCCTGCCTTCTGTCTATGCGTGCTGGGGTATCTGGCTGAGCATTCTTATTATGGGTGTCGGATACAAGGCGTCATTGCGCACTTTTCAGGCATTAGCTATCAAGCCTGACGAACAATGTACTGTTCAGGAAAAGCAAATGATGCAGCGATACCAAGATTATCGCCAGCTCGAAAAACTCTATAAAGAAAACCAGCTCAAGCCTAAGCAACTCGCAGAATACAAGACTCTCGATAGTATGTATAAGAAAGGCCAAATCAATGCCTATGTGTCGTATATAAAACCGGCATGGTTTTACCTACTTTATTCGTTGTTTGTCGGCATGTACATAATAATGGGAGGCTTCAAAGCCGCGGCTGTGACCGATACCATACAGGGCTTTTTGATAATAGCATTTTCTGTGATGCTGATACCTCTCTCGCTCGTGAAATTAGGCGGCTGGACAGAATTTACCTCGAGGATACCCGAGCATATGCTGTACATATTCGGCTCGGGCAGCAACGAGTTCGGCGTAAACTCAATTACCGTGCTGGTGATACTAACTATCATCGGAATAACCGGACATCAGGGCAATATGTCTCTGAATGGCTCGGCAAAAGATGAGCTTACCGCCAGAATCGCCAACATCGGAGGCGCTTATACCAAGCGAGTACTGACAATCATTTGGGGTTTGTGCGGTTTGTTCGCATTCGCGCTTTACCGCCATGACATATCCGACCCTGATATGGCATGGGGGGTTCTCAGTAACAATCTGCTTGGCGTGGGCTTGAGGGGAATAATGGTAGCTGGTATCCTGGCGGCAAATATGTCCACACTGGATGCTGTCTGCGTTTATCTTTCGGCACTGTTTGTTCGCCATCTCTATAAACCGTTTGTCAAAAACAAAAGCCAGATGCATTATGTCGGCATATCGAGGTTGGTTATCGCGGGTTTTCTTTTGCTGGCTGTTTATGTTTCAGTAACTACGCCAAGCATTATTTATCTAATCAAGGCTTTACCTTCCGTTAATGTTATCTTCGGAGCGCCAGTATTGCTGCTGCTGTTCTGGAAACGCCTAACGCTAAAAGCGGTATGGGCTCAGGTAATAATCTGTTCGATAGTCTTCGCCGTACTGCCATCGGTATTACCTGCCTTTGATTCTATAAAACATTCCGACTGGCTCACGCAGCGAACCCACGAACAGACAATAAAACGCAATGCACCCGCGACAGAACAGGATGTGGAGAATGGCTTTGCCAGTACAGTCGGACAAAAAATCAAAAAAGAGGCTCTCGTTCCACCGGCCAGCATATACTACGATTCGGTAGCAAGAAGTAATCCAAATGACCCGAACTCAAGAATGGTCGGCATCGGCAGGCTTCATACTGAGCTTGTTATCGCAGGCATGCTGGGATTCGATCTGCGGTCGATGACACCCTCTTGGTTATTGACTCTACGCTACGCAGTACCGACGGTGCTGCCGTTTTTAATTCTAATCCCGATTAGTTTAGTGACCAAAAATAAAGGTTTGGAAGAACGGATAGCCCGCTTCTATGCAAAAATGAAAACGCCTGTTATCGCAGATGCTGAAAAGGATGAAGCCGAACTGCAGAAAAGTTATGAAAACCCGACCAGATTCGACCATACAAAACTGTTTCCCAGAACAAACTGGGAATTTTGTAAATGGACAAAAGTCGATACCGTTGGATTTTTTGTCAGCATAGGACTTACAACGGGCATATTAACCTTGTTCTGGGCACTGCTTAAAGTCCTGGCCTGACCGCTTAAGTAAAGGGGTGTAACCCGCAGCTATTATAAAAGTAGCGGAGCACGTACGAGGCTATACTTAATTAGGTTGGGAAAGCCACACAATATCGCCTTGCAGGGAAGCTATCGAGAAGATAACATCATTCATTTAGCAGCACCGGACTGTGCAACCTGCTCCGGCATGTATTTCAGCGCGATATCATTGGCGATATTGTCTTTACCGGCTTGGTATCTGTAAGTTATCTGGTAATGGTAGTCTTTCCCGTCGAAATTGATGACAACAGGTGTTCCCTCTTTTCCGGGGCCGTTCCCTTTGGCGTCGATTACTACGTCGAATTTTCCTTCAGGGCGACCGCTGTTTGTATCCTCAACAAGAACTATATCAGCCTTCGGTGGCGCGGCCATAGCACGAACGATTAGATTTGCCTCGGACTCATCGCCCTCCCGGTCGAGGTGAACGCTCTTTGCGAGCTGAATAGGGCTTACACCACCGCTGTCAATCACAAATTCGAGAGTTCCTGTCCCGGCTTTGGAAACCAAATCGCCTCCGACATAAAGCCTTCTCATCTTAATTTTGGGTTTTGTGCCTACGACTGTAAATTTTCCTTCTCCGCCTCGATATCCTACTATCAGGTCTGCGTCGGCATTATAATATGTGAGAGTTCCACCGCTGATAGTGTACTGAGAACCTGCTGAGCCCTTTTCGTAACCCACGGTAAGTCTGCTGTTATCCTTACCGCCCTTAAGGAATATCATTCCTCCAACCTGCCCAACTTCACCGGGGCCCTCACCAGTACCGACGCGCATCCAGCTAACACCCAGCAGCTTTGCTCCGTCTACGATCACTAAGTTCGCATCACCGTATACCCTGAGTCTCTGAGCGTTGGTCCAATCTCCGGCATTACTGTCCAGCACACAGTGTGAATCATCATATCTGATTCTCAACTCGCCGTTGCCGTCTGGAATGCCGTCTCCGGTCCATTTATTTGAATCCGACCATTTACCCACCTGGTGGAACCAATCATGCGAAGCGAATACATTACCGCTACTAATAAGACTTAGTAATACAATGGCTAAACTCAACTTCTTCATACACCTTTTCCTGCTGAGAAACAGCAACCAATCACAATCATCCTGAGTTAGCCGGGTTGTACACCCTGCGCTAATTACCTGTGTACATAATCGTA
>JASFHM010000138.1:0-4563 GCA_050123215.1 Phycisphaerales bacterium
TCCTACAAAAGATGTCCAGATGATTCTCGAAACTATCGTAAACGAAGACATAACAGGAGCTTTAATCTGGTCGCTCCGTTTTCGTAATCGAGATGGTGGTTTCTATTGGCACAGCGAACCATACGGTGGTGATTTGTTTAAGGCTTACCACTGGCCCGGCTTTGATTCAGGTTCTGCTTATGACGAAACCAACCTTTTGAAGCTGATGCGACAGAAAGCATACGAAATTGATAAATTACCTGTACCTGTTCTTAATAGGCCGGCTGCTGCCGTGTTGCTTAATATTGGTGATGCTGCGGTTATTTCCTGGCAGGGCAGTGCCGGCGCTCAAAACTATATTGTCGAAAGGGCTCAAAGCCCGGATGGACCGTGGCTTATTGTCGGCTGTAATATATCCGATGCAGCAGTTCAGTATCGGCCCTTATTTAATGACGCAACTGCAGAGTTGGGCAAGAATTATTACTATCGCGTCAAGGCCCAGAATTCAGCCGGTATCTCTGAAGCTTCAAACGTTGTTGGGCCGGTTTTTGTCGACTACAAAACAATTGTCGATGAGTTACAGGACTTTAGATTTATCCATAAACAAAGCGGCGACCTTTCGCTCGAGTCGAGACAGGCCCGCAGATTTAAAGAAGACATCCACAGGCTGAAAGGGAACAAGGGCAGCTATATAATTTATAAAGTCGATGCTCCAATCAATATCTGGAAGGTATATTCATTCTTTGAAGATGAGATCTCAGATTTCAGGTTCTATGTATCCGATGATGGCAAATACTTTAAGCGGATAGAATTTATACGCAGTGATTACTTTGCCGGTTCAGGTAATTATGGTTACTGTAAGCCGGTTGTTTATCAGGGTTTTGGCCTCACTGATAAAACAAAATTTCTAAAGGTCGAATATACGTCACAAGCGCAAGTCTCCCGTGTCGAAATAAAATGCGGAAAAGAACTTTCCAAATTCAAACACACATATTCACCGACCGGTTTTATTAAAGGTTTCAGCTGGGGCTGGTCCGGCTGGAAAGGGCAATACCTCGGCTCGGGACCTGTCGATTCGATGAAGAAGCTCGCCGATACCGGTTCCAACTGGGTCTGCATATCATTTGGTACAGAAATGGAAAAACCGAACGAACCACCCATAACGTGGTCCGACGCCAATCCTCGAATGGTCAGCGACGATGAGATTCTATGGTCTATTAAGCTGGCCTGTGATAATAATCTGAAAGTTATTCTTAAACCTGTTGTCAACGTGCGCGACGGAACGTGGCGAGCCTTTATAAATTTCAAAAAAGAAGACGGTTCTGTTGATGAAAAGGCCTGGGATAGATGGTGGTCCGACTTTAGACTGTTTATCCTGCACTACGCAAAAATGGCCGAGCAAACGAACTGTGAAATGATATGCCTTGGCTGTGAAATGATATCCACTGAAAGATTTGAGAGCAGATGGCGCAGCTTGATTGCCGAAGTAAGACAGGTCTATTGCGGAGTTATCACATATAATGCCAACCATGGCCGAGAAGATAAAGTTAACTGGTTTGATGCGCTTGATGTCATTAGCTTAAGCGCTTATTACCCAATTGGTACGGACGATGTTCTGCTTGCCCTGGAAGATGATTTAAGCAAAGTGCCTCCTTGCGACCGTTCTGTTGAAGCTTTAAAACGTCGGTGGAAACCAATCAAAGAAAAGCTGCGCAAAATAAGCCAAAAGTTTGACCGGCCTATACTCTTTGTCGAACTCGGTGTTTGCAGTGCCAAAGGTTTTAGTGCCGCTCCGTGGACTCACTATCAGCCTAATGCGCAATACGACGCCGACGAACAACGAAGATATTATCAGGCAACTATTGAGACCTTCTGGGATGAGCCCTGGTTTATCGGTTTTACATGGTGGGCCTGGCCGCCGAATTTATACAGCCTTGAAGAAGCAAAAGGTCATACCGGCTTTTGTGTTTACGGCAAACCTGCGGAACAGCTCGTTCGCCAATGGTACAGCAAAGAAAGATAATCGCAGGCGCTTTGAAAGGTGAAGTATGAATGTACATCCGGTTGATATCACCATTATCATAGTTTATTTCACAGCTATGATATTAATCGGTTTCTGGTTCACACGTCGTGCTTCTAAAAATCTCGACTCATATTTTCTCGGCGGTAAAAGCCTGCCGTGGTATATGCTGGGGATTTCCAATGCCGCCAGCATGTTCGATGTCAGCGGGACAATGTGGCTTGTGTATCTGCTGTTTGTTTACGGACTTAAAAGTGCGTTCATACCCTGGCTGTGGCCGACTTTTAATCAGGTCTTTTTGATGGTTTATTTGGCGGTATGGCTGAGACGTTCGAATGTCCTCACTGGCGCTGAATGGATAAGGACAAGATTCGGAAAAGGACTCGGAGCCGAGCTTTCCTATGTAAGTGTTGTGATTTTTGCTCTTGTGAGTGTTGTTAGTTTTATAGGTTATGCTTATCAGGGAGTCGGCAAATTCGCTGTGGTGTTTTTCCCATGGGAGGCCTCGCCGCACGTATATGCTATGGTAATCCTGGGTATCACAGCGATTTATACAATGCTCGGCGGGATGTATTCGGTCGTAATCTCCGATGTGGTGCAGTTTATTATCATGTGCATCGTTTCTGTCTGCATAGGTGCGATAGCTATATCCCGCACCACACCCGAAACCATCGCCGCGGCGGTTCCGGCCGACTGGAGCAATTTGTGGTTCGGCTGGAAACTGAATCTCGACTGGACCGGAATTCTTGATTCGGTAAATAAAAGTATTGAGGGCGATGGATATTCTTTGTTCGGCTTTTTTATGATGATGGTTCTGTTCAAGGGAATTCTCGCCAGTATGGCCGGTCCGGCTCCCAATTACGATTTACAGAGAGTTCTTTCGACAAAGGATACGAAATCCGCGGCTCTTATGAGTGCTACGGTTTCATTCGTATTGTATATTCCGCGATATCTTCTTATCGCCGGCATCACTGTTCTGGCGATAGTATTCTTCAGACCCCGGCTTGTAGAGATGGGTGAAAAAGTGGATTTCGAACAGATTCTGCCTTATGTCATCGGTAATTTTATCCCTGTTGGCTTGATGGGACTGCTGCTTGCGGGATTGTTGGCGGCTTTTATGAGCACGTTCAGTTCGACCATTAACTCCGGTGCCGCGTATCTGGTCAATGACATTTACAAAGGTTACGTTAATAAAAATGCCTCAAACCGAACATTATTCATGATGAGCTGTTTCTGTTCACTTCTGGTTGTCGCGGCCGGCATTACGTTCGGGTTGTTGACAAAATCCATTCATCAGATAGTCAACTGGATTGTTGCCGGTCTTTACGGCGGATATATCGCTCCCAATGTTCTCAAGTGGCACTGGTGGCGATTCAACGGCTTCGGTTATTTTGCGGGAATGATGGCTGGTATTTTGGCTGCTCTTATTATGCCGCATGTTGCGAAGGATTTGCCCGCCATATATGGTTTTCCTTTTCTGCTGGTGCTCAGTCTTGCGGCTTCGATAATCGGCAGTCTCGTTATGTCGCCCGAAGATGACAACACTCTCAAAAAGTTTTATATGCAGGTTCGCCCGTGGGGATTCTGGAAGCCCGTGCAGGAAAAAGTAATCGCCGAAAACCCTGGTTTTATGCCGAACAAAAATTTTGGCAGAGACATGGTGAACGTTGGAGTCGGAATAGTCTGGCAGCTTACATTCACTATTGTTCCGATTTATCTCGTAATAAGAAAATTTAAAGCTATGTCAATTGCAATAGTGATTCTTGTGCTGACATCTATTTTCTTGAAATTTAACTGGTATGACAAGTTAGAGGAAAACTGAAAAATCTTTCAGGATTGAATATCATTTGAAGTATGGATTTTAATGGTTTTACCTGAGATAAAACTGGTGTGACAAATTTAGAACGAGCAATTAACAGTTCCTTAGTTTGGATGCGATGCTCGGATACTGTATAATAACATTTGACGCTAAATATCTGAAAAATCGGTGTGGCAAACTTGAAGAGAATTAATTCCTGCTAAATGGAATTAATCGTGGAAGCCGGGACGATTTTAGAAAACGCGGTTTACTTTTTAGCGCTGATAAATCCTGCGAGTAAGGTTCTTATGCTGTCGTCGTTTCAGCCTAAGTACTCGTGGAAGGAAATAAAAAAAATAAGCCTCCAGTCGTCGACGGTTGCTTTTGTTGTGTTATTTATTCTCGTTTCGGCGGGAAACTTTATTTTGAGGAGTGTTTTCCATGTCGAAATATATTCACTGCAGATTGTTGGAGGCCTGACGCTCTTTCTCATAGGAATGTCTGCGATTACAAGAGGGCGGTTTCATAGGAGGAGTCCGAACTCGGACAGAATGAAGATTTCTATAGTGCCGATTGCCGTACCTCTTATTGTTGGTCCGGGAACCGTCGTTGCGGCTATAACATTTTCATCGGATATAGGACTGTCCTCAACAGTAATCGCCTTGTTTTTGGCCCTGGTGGTCAATTGCGTAATAATGCTGGCATCTATCAAGTTGGGTGTGATTTTTGAAAGGCTGCATATTACCGAAGTACTTATCAGGCTCAC
>JASFHM010000139.1:0-4543 GCA_050123215.1 Phycisphaerales bacterium
GAAGCAGGTATATTTTGTCTATCCCCGAATCGCCAGCACCAGTGAGAACGACCAGGTCAAGGCGGCAACCGATGAATGGAAAATTCTCAGCAAAGAGATTTTTCCTCCATTCAAGGTTGAACTGCTGCACGGCCAAATGCCTTCGTCGCGTAAAGAAAGCACCATGTCAGATTTCAGACGCGGTAAAATCAATGTGTTGGTCTCGACCATAGTCATTGAAGTCGGTATTGATGTCCCCAACGCCACGATTATGGTTATAGAAGAAGCCGACAGATTCGGACTGGCGCAGCTTCATCAGTTGCGCGGACGAATAGGCAGGGGACAATCCAAATCCTATTGTTTCCTTTTTGCTGAAAATACCAGCGAAGTTGCCAAAAGCCGGCTCGAAATAATGACCCGCAGCAGTGACGGTTTCGAAATAGCCGAGCATGATTTGAAGATTCGCGGGCCAGGCGAGCTTTTCAGCACCCGCCAGCATGGTCTGCCCGATTTGAAGATTGCAAATATCATTGACGATTACGAACTGCTGGTAATGGCCAGGCGTTATGCATTCGAGATGGTCAAAAAAGACCCCATGTTGACCGAGCCGGACCACAAAAATATCAGAAAGAGCCTGATAGACAAATTCGGTGACTCACTCGGACTGGCTGATGTCGCGTAACAGATACTCTTTTTGAATTTTCAGCGGCATTGACATTTTCTATTTGTGACTATAGGCTATTAGCGGTAAGCAGGGATGCAGATTCTATACAAGAACAACCGGCTGGAAAGAATCGTAGTCGCCATCAACATATTAACGGCGGCGGTGGTCGCGGTCTCCTTTGCGATGCTGTTCGGCTTCGACAAACTACTACTTCCGGCAGAGGTTCTTTACACCACTCAGGCCTTTCTGCTTTGTGTTTTCATAGTTGAAAAATTTATACGACTTTTCAACGCACATTCGAAGCTGGAATACATTCGGACCTTCTGGTTTGAGATTCCCCTTTTAATCGCGCTGGCTGTGGCGCTTTTCGGTACCGGTCGGTGGTTCGGCCATGAAGAGCCAGCTATCATTCGACAGGTATCTGTCGGTGTATACCTTGTTCTACAGGTTGTAACAAAGGTTTGCCGGACGGTCGTCAATCTTGCGGCATCGGGCAGAAATCCGACAACGACTTTAATAGCCAGCTTTATGGTCCTTATTATCACCGGCGCTTTGTTATTGATGTTGCCCAAATCGACAACAGAGGAGAACTTAGGTGTTGTTGACGCTCTGTTTACTGCAACCAGTGCTACCTGTGTCACCGGTCTGATTGTAAAAGACACCGGAAGCGATTTCAGCCTGATGGGTCAGGCTATCATTTTGACACTTATTCAGCTCGGCGGTCTCGGCATAGTGGTCTTCGGTGCTGTTTTTGCACTGCTGCTCGGCCAAGCACTTACCGTCCGCGAATCAGTAGCGATGCAGGATTTGCTAAGCGCAAGGGCCCTGAATAAATTAGGGTCAATGATAGCATTTATCTTTGTGGGTACGGCGCTGATTGAATTGATCGGAGCGGTAGCCCTGTTCGGCATGTGGGATAACGCGCCGCAGTGGACAGGCAGCATACATGAAAAGTGGTTCTGCAGTATTTTTCACTCGATTAGCTCGTTCTGCAATGCCGGCTTTAGTTTGTTCAGCAGAAGCTTTATCGACTACAACAGAAGCTGGCAGGTCTATACGGTAGTATGTCCTTTGATAATTCTGGGCGGTCTTGGTTTCAGTGTGCTGTACGACTTGTTTGCCATCACAATTGACCGTATCAAGCGTTTCTTCAAAAGAAAGCTCGACATAGAGGCAAGGTTCTTTATAGAAGCGCCTCTGAAAATGAGACTCCAGAGCAAAATAGTTCTGACTGTCAGCACCGTGTTGATAGTGTTAGGTACTATGGGCATAATGTTATTCGAGCACTATACCAGCAGCGGCTCATCTACCGGCGACGGCCTGCGGGGTGCGTTCTTTCAATCGGTAACCGCAAGGACAGCGGGCTTCAACACCGTTGAAATATCACAGCTTTCACCGGTCAGCCGATTTATTCTCATTATTCTTATGTTCATCGGCGGCTCGCCCGGCTCGACCGCAGGCGGAATAAAAACCGTGACTTTGGCGGTCGTGCTGATGACTGCGATAGCAACACTTCGCAAGCGCAGCGAAGTCGAGATGTTCAAACGCTCGGTTCGGCTGGTGATTATAGGCCGGGCCGTCACGGTAACACTGCTTTTCGTATTGGTTTTGTTCACGGCAACTTTGATGCTGAGCATAACCGAGCGACAGAATGGTTTCGATATGTCACAAATTTTCTTCGAGGCGGCCAGCGCACTGGGCACGGTCGGACTTACAACCGGTATAACGGCTCATTTGACAAGTGCAGGCAAGATAATTATCATTGCGGCGATGCTTATAGGCAGATTAGGGCCTTTGACTCTGCTTGCAGCGCTGACTTTTAATATAAAGCCGGCCAAGTTTAATTACCCGGAAGAGGCTATAATTGTAGGCTAAAGCTGGCCAGGATAATACAGGGAGCTTATATCATGAAACGATTCGCGGTAATAGGACTGGGCAGATTCGGAAAGAAACTGGCGATTGCTTTGGCTATGAGCGGGGCTGAAGTAATTGCGATAGATAAAAACCGGGACGAGGTTGAGCTTATTCGTGACCAGGTATCTCTCGCGGTGCGCCTGGACAGCACCGACGAAGAGGCTCTCAAGTCCCAGGGGGTGGATAAGGCCGATGTGGCTATTATCAGTATAGGCCAAGGCACGGGACGCGGCTTCGAATCTGCGGTGCTGACCGTCGTGAACTTAAAACAGATGGGGATAAATCAAATATACACGAGGGCGGAGGATTTGATTGCCGGCGAGGTCTTTTCAAAAATCGGTGCTACAGAAGTCATCTATCCTGAAATCGAATCGGCCCAGCGATGGGCTTACAAACTTATCGCACCGCAGATAGGCGAGAAAATTGATTTTGCGCCGGGCTACAGTTTAGCTCGTGTAAAGGCTCCGGCCAGTTTCGACGGCAAGACGGTAATGGATTTGCAGCTTCGTCAGAAGTACAACATCAACCTTGTCGCCATAAAAAGAGATGAAGAGAGCAAAGCCAAAAAGAGCGAAAAAGGCGGCATCATAAATGTCCCTATGCCCAACACGATTATCTATCAGGACGACATTCTGATGGTGGCCGGTTCCGACGCCGACCTTGCGAAACTACCGCAGGAGTAATTCACTACAGGAGTGATTTATCCGCTCGGCTTGTCTATGTGCGTCGATACTTCCTCAGCATCTCCAGCAGATTCTGCATGTCTTTAGGCAAGGGGGCCTCGAATGTGATAATCTCTTCGGTTGTGGGGTGTTTGAATTCAATTCTGCTGGCGTGCAGGGCGCAGTGGTCAATCACCGGCTGCTCGACGGACTGTTGAGCGTCTTTTAACTGCCAGAGGTAAACAAGCTTTCCGCCGTACATGTCATCGCCAACAATCGGGTGCTTAATATAAGATAAGTGCACGCGAATCTGGTGCGTTCTGCCGGTCTGAGGTTTCAATTTAAGCAGTGAAAAACCTCTGAACTGCTCCAATACTTCGTAAAAGGTTACCGCTTCTCTTCCAACTTCAGGCCGTATAGCGTACTTCTCACGGACTTTCGGATGAATACCCAGCGGTGCGCTAATTTTATCCGCAGTCAGCTCGGGCGTGCCGTGCACAATAGCAAGATACTCCTTTTTTATCTGCCGATTTTCAAACTGCTTGGCGACCTTCCACTGGGCCACATCGTTTTTTGTGACCACCATTACACCGGTGGTATTTCTATCGAGCCGATGGACAACGCCTGGTCGAAACTCGCCCAGACCGCTCGACAACTCGTCCGAATAAAAAGCAAGGGCATTAACAAGCGTGCCGTGGGTATTGCCACGGGCCGGATGGACAATCATGTCGGCCTGTTTGTTGAGGATGATAAGGTCGTCATCTTCATAGATGATATCAAGCGGTATGTCTTCGGGCAGTATATCCTTGCTCGGCAGCTTCGGCAGGGTCAACTCTATAGTGTCACCGGTAGAAAGTTTTTGGCTTGCTTTTGCGATTTGGCCATTCACCTTGACATGACCGGCGGCAATTTGTTTCTGTAGCATCGCACGTGAGAAGTTGCTGAATCGGCCATGTAGATACTTATCCAGGCGGCGCTGCTTTATAGCCCCACCTACCTTAAGCGTCATAATCTCTTGCTCTTGAGGAACCTCAGGCATTATTTGCCGGTCGGTAAATTTGGGAGTGCTTCAGTTGGAAAAGTCGGCAAAGCATCAGGTTGAAGCTCGGGCAGCGTTATTTCCGGACTGCCCGGCAGAAACGCCGGTGCTTTAGGCCTTTCGAGAAAAACTACTTTCTTCATGTAATCGTCCATAACGGCAAGCCGATGCACAGCCGAAACCCTTGCGGTAGTACCCTCGAAGGCAGAGTCTTCTTCAATCTGCCGGTAAATCTGCTTGGCCTTTTCGAAATTACCGAGCTCTTCTTCGCACAATCCCTGTCCA
>JASFHM010000140.1:0-4500 GCA_050123215.1 Phycisphaerales bacterium
ACTACCAGCGTTTGCCTCAGGTCATGTGCGCCAACAAACGGGCCGAATAATCTGCTGCCTTTGGGCCGGGGTTTTCTGGTAATGTAAACGCCGGGAAAATCGTCACCTGTCGTGATTTCGAGATAGGGGAATGTCTTGTCGTCCACAAGGTCGGTGTTGTAAGGCGGCCGAACATCCTTTATCAGCCGGGCCTCTTTGAGCACCGCGTCGACTTCGTTAGCCGTTTCGAGATAATCCACGGATTCGACCTTGCCCAGCATCTCAACGATTTTGGGCCCGCGAGAAGCAGCAACATCGCTGCCCGGCTGAAAATAGCTGGCCACTCGCGACCTTAAATTGCCCGCCTTACCTATATACAGCACTTTGTCGTTGCGGCCCTTCATAAAATACAGGCCCGCCGACGTTGGGAATTGTCGAATCTGCTGCCTTATTGCCTCAAAGCGGTCTTGCTTTTTTTTACGAGCCATAATGCAGATATTTTAGCCTGAGCGGCTGACTGATTAAAGGCTTTTACCCGGCTGATTTGCTTCTTTTACCTGACGGGCGTTGAAAAACCTTTGGTCGATGATACAATACGCGGTCCAAATTCGGCCTGATGGAGAAGGGAATAATGAAAAACAGCATCGAGCTTGAGCAAAACCAGACAATACTATTCATCGGTGACAGTATAACCGACGCCGGCCGAGGCATCAGAGCCCACAAACCTTTCGGCTTCGGATACGTACACTTTACCGCCAATTATCTCCTGGCAAAATATCCCGAACTGGATATCCGCATTATCAATACTGGTATCAGCGGTAATACCATTCGTGATCTGAAAAGTCGCTGGGATAAAGACTGCTTATCTTATCAGCCTGATATATTAAGCGTGATGATTGGCATAAACGATTTGTGGAGAGCGCACACCAATCAAATAAACAAGTCCGTAGATACCGAGGAATATGAAATAACATATCAGCAGTTACTTTCGCGGGTAAAGGAGCAAAATCAATGTCAGTTGGTGCTGATGGAGCCGTTCATGTTTTGCGACGATACTGCAAACCCAATGTTCAAAGACCTCGGTGCTTATATTGATGTCGTTCACCGGATGGCTGAGCGGTTCGATGCGGTTCTTGTGCCGTTGCAACAGGCAATAGACAAAAAAATAAAGCAAGTGACGAGTGATAAGTGGTCCGATGACATGGTGCACCCGTTTACGTGGGCTCACGCGTGGATATCACAACGTTGGATTGAAGCAACAAAAGTTTAGCCAATTACTCTTTGTAAAAAAAATCTTTCTTCGTAGATGCAGCATTAACAAGGACTAAGAAAAAAGTTGCGGCGTTTACGAAAAAAAATAGTAATTTCCTCTTGGCAGTATCGAATAAATTGAATATATTCGGCGGAGTTGTTGTTCACTATATATTGTGTTTAGCACTTATCTTTTTTTCAATATGTTGTGGCCCGCGGGAGGGCTTTTTTTTCGCATGGAGGCGCAAATGGCGGCCCAGTTTAGTCCTGAGAATCCTTTTAAGACCCAGCCAAGAACACCAATGAAATCCAAAGCTACTGTGGAATCGAACGGCCTGAAGATAGACAGGTTCTTCTCGACGGCGGGTATTCATCCTTTCGACGAACTGCAGTGGGAAAAACGCTCGGCGAAGATTTCGAGCGACACAGGCAAAGCCATTTTCGAACAGGATGACATCGAAGTACCGGCTTCATGGAGTCAGTTGGCCACTAAGGTGGTGGCAAGTAAGTATTTCTACGGAGATATCGAGACCGGCCAGAGGGAAAACTCGGTCAAACAGCTAGTTCACAGGGTCTGCAGGACAATTGCCGACCGTGGAGCGCTCGACGGACACTTCCGAAGCGAAGAAGACACCGAAAATTTCTACAACGAATTGACTTGGCTGTGCGTCAACCAATACGGCTCGTTCAACAGTCCAGTTTGGTTCAACGTCGGCCTTTTCGACATTTATGGAATAGCCGGAAGCAAGCACAACTACAGATGGGACCCCATCGCCGAAGCGGCGATGGCTTGTGAAAACAGCTATGAGTACCCGCAGGCTTCGGCGTGTTTTATCCTCTCCGTGGAAGATTCGATGCAGGACATCATGCGACTGGCGGCAAGTGAAGCCATGTTGTTCAAACACGGTTCGGGCACCGGAACCGACTTATCAACACTGAGAAGCAGCAAAGAGAAGCTATCCGGCGGCGGCAAGCCGTCCGGACCGTTAAGTTTTATGCGGGTTTACGACCAGGTTGCCGCGGTCATTAAATCAGGCGGTAAAACCCGCCGCGCCGCCAAGATGCAGTCGCTAAAAGTCACCCACCCGGACATACGGGAATTCATAACCAGTAAAACCGAAGAAGAGAAAAAGGCCTGGGCCTTAATAGAGGCCGGCTATACGGGTGAATATAATAACCAAGCCTATAACAGCGTCATGTTCCAGAACTCGAACCTTTCCGTTCGGGTGACCGACGATTTTATGCAGGCCGTGGAAAAAGACGCAAAATGGGCAACCCGCGCTGTTACTACGGGCGAGAAAGTTGATGAATACTCGGCTCGGGAACTTATGGAGCTGATAGCCGAGGGCACAAGAATCTGCGGTGACCCCGGCCTACAATACGATAGTACTATTAACCGCTGGCACACCTGCCCGAACTCGGGACCTATCAATGCCTCCAATCCATGCAGTGAGTATATGTTCCTCGATAACTCAGCCTGCAACCTGGCATCGCTGAATCTGATGAAGTTCCGCAAAGAGGATGGCTCATTCGACATAGCCGCCTTAAAAAAGGCTGTTCGCATTTTCATCATTGCCCAGGACATTCTGGTCGACAACGGCAGTTATCCCGAGGCGGCAATAACTACTAACAGCCATCGCTATCGCGCTTTGGGACTGGGCTACGCCAATCTAGGCTCACTGACTATGAGCTTGGCCTTGCCGTACGATTCCGACCAGTCCAGAGCAATTGCTTCGGCAGTAAGTGCCATTCTTACCGGTGCCGCCTACGCTGCCAGTGCTGAAATGGCCGGTGTCTTAGGCCCCTTCGAGAAGTTCCAGATAAATAGAGAGCCTATGCTCAAGGTCATAAACACACATCGCGAGCACGCTAACAACATTCCCGAACCGCACTGCCCTGATTATCTGCGAAACGCCGCAAAGGATGCCTGGGACGAGGCCTTCGATGCGGGCTCGAAGCTCGGATTTAGAAACTCACAGGCAACAGTTCTTGCGCCGACAGGAACTATCGGCTTTATGATGGACTGTGATACCACCGGTATTGAACCTGATATCGCACTTGTTAAGTATAAACTGCTCGCCGGCGGTGGCATGCTCAAGCTGGTCAACAAGACCGTTCCCATGGCACTGGAAAGACTCGGCTACAGCGTTGACGATATCAAGGCAATTTGCGACTACATCGACGAGAATGAAACCATCGAAGGAGCCAAAAAACTCAATCCCGACCATCTATCTATCTTTGACTGTGCCTTTAAGCCTCGCAACGGCAGCAGGTCTATCAGCTACACGGCTCATTTGAAGATGATGTCGGCGGTTCAGCCTTTTATCTCTGGTGCTATCAGCAAGACCATCAATATGCCTAAAGAAAGCACCACAGAGCAAATCTCAGAAGCGTATATGGAAGGCTGGAAGCTGGGTTTAAAAGCAGTAGCCATATATCGCGACGGCTCAAAGAAACTTCAACCCGTTCAGACCAAAAAACACAAAGACGCCACAGCCAAGGCATCAGCCGAAGCCGCGGCTCAGTCCCGACCATTCAGACGCAGGCTACCGGATACGAGGAAGAGTATAACACATAAATTCTCGGTGGCCGGACATGAAGGATACCTGACGGTGGGGCTATATGAGGATGGACAGCCTGGTGAATTATTTATCACTATGGCCAAGGAGGGCAGCACCGTCGGGGGTTTAATGGACGTAATCGGCACATGTACTTCGATGGCTCTACAGTACGGCGTGCCGCTGATTACTTTGGTCGATAAATTCAGGCACGCCCGGTTCGAGCCTGCCGGTATGACTAGTAATCGAGACATTCCTTTTGCCAAGAGCCTCATCGACTATATTTTCTGCTGGCTGGGCTGTCAGTTTATTCCGGGCTATGCCGAAAAGAAACACAGCCTCGGGCGGCAGCGACAATAAAAATACGACCACCGCAAAACAGCTCGTGGAAAAGACCAAAGACCTTGCTCATAAAATCGCCGAAGCCAAGAGCAAATCAAAGCAGCCCGACAAAGAATCGGAGACGCCGAAAATCTCTATCCGTGAAACCACACGGGCTTCCAAGGGTCGAATTGCCGGGGCCGCCGACAGAATAAGAGCTCTGGTCGGCTCGGCCATAACCGAAACAAAGCAATCGAACGAAGGTCAGATGCAGCTTATGCAGGAATTCAACACCCAGTTCGAACATCTTCAGGACGACGCCCCGGCCTGCGACATCTGCGGCTCAATCACCGTCCGCAACGGCACCTGCTACAAGTGCTTCAACTGCGGC
>JASFHM010000141.1:0-4499 GCA_050123215.1 Phycisphaerales bacterium
GGTGTTTAGAGATTACCTCTGCCGCCTCGGAAGCGTCGTCGGCCGCGACCCTGTCCTCGTCGGCCGGGTGGCATTGGGGCGGGGAGACGTTGAGTCAATTCGAATGGGCCGCCTTGTATTGAGAGGGCTTTGCCGGTGACAAGAGCGTCGGCAATTTTTTTGCGTGCGGATTCAAGTATTCGGCCTAAGGTCTGGCGAGAGACGTTCATCTTCTCGGCGGCATCGGCCTGATAAAGACCATCCAAATCGACCAGTCGAATGGCTTCGATTTCATCAACTGTGAGGTCGACCTGTTCTAAAGTCGAGAGCGGTATGCCTCGCGGCTTGTAATATGCACAGGCCGGCATCTGTCCGACTCGTCTGTAATTGAATGGTCGAGGCATCGTAAGTAAATTCTAAATACTAAACCCTAAATCCTAAACAAATACGAAATCAAAATGCAAATCGCAAAATTATGGAACCCCGATAAATAACATCGAGACAACTACTTTAAGCGAAAAAATTGAAATACACGAACGCTATCAAGTATTGATACGTTCCAGTTCGTCAGCCAACTCGGGCCTATCAAAGAACTTAGCTTTAGCAATAGCTTTGGTTTTTCCATCCTGAACTATGCTGGCTTCCAAAAAATAAAGAGGATGATGTATTCTTTTAATTCCTGCGGTAACTGTCGCCTGTTTATTAATATGAACGGGGGACCTGAATTTTGTGTTCATCTCGACTGTAACGGCTGTTTGTCCCCTGGCGAAAAGGCAGTTGCCCATAGCGCCATCCAAAATTGAGGATATGACGCCGCCATGTAATATGCCGGTATATCCTTCATAGGCCTGGTCACATTCGAATGATGCTTTAACAGTTCGGTCGTTTACTGTTTCAAACTCCAAATGCAGACCTTTTGTGTTACTCAAACTGCAAACTATACAGTTCGGATGCGCACGTTCACATACCGGGCATCTTTTGAAAACCGACTGCTTAATGATCACAGATATTTTCTCCGACCTGAAGAGTCTTATTCATATATGCCTGTACAATATTCTCGGGCGTATCGTCGGAGGCACCTACAAGAACCTCGATTTGGTTCTCGCGGAATAATTGCTGCGCGCGTCTGCCCATACCGCCTGCGATTAAAAGGTTGGTCTGCATCCCTGCCAGCCACTTCGGCAAGACGCCGGGCTCGTGCTGCGGTGGGTCAACGAGAGTCTTGCCTTTAATTTGCTTCGCAGCTTCGTCAACATCAATAATCGCGAAATGCTCACAATGTCCGAAATGGGCCGATAGTTTTCCGTTGGTTAATGGTATTGCAATTCTCATATTACTTTGTACCTCCCTTGTAATCGTATTTTTCTCATTTTTAACAATCATTTCAAATGCTTTTTCCATGGCCTGCTTCGATGCACTCTCGCCACCACACTCGATAAAAGGCCTGCCAGCATCGGCAGATGTTACCATATCGGCATCGAGCGGTATAGTGCCGGAGAAAGGCACATCAAACTCTGTCGCCATTTTTCTGCCGCCGCTGTCGCTGAATATATTCGTTCGCTGGTTACAGTGCGGGCAGATAAAACCGCTCATATTTTCAACAACTCCCAATACGGACAAGTTTAACTGCCTGCAAAATGTGATGCACTTTTTGACGTCGGTGACAGCCAACTGCTGGGGCGTCGTGACGATTACCGCTCCGTCAGCGTTGCCAAGAACCTGAACAACCGACAACGGCTCATCGCCGGTTCCCGGGGGACAGTCTACTATCAAATAATCAAGCCGGTCCCAACTGACATCATTTATGAACTGGCTTATCGCGTTGTGTTTCATCGGCCCGCGCCATACGACCGCGTCGTTTGAGCTGGGCAGGACGAAACCTATGCTGATTACCTGAAGATTTTCATTGTATTGGATGGGTGCAATTGCATCTTCCTTTTGCACTAACTTTTGTTCTTCGAGAGCGAGAAGCTTGGGTACAGAAGGGCCGTGAATATCAGCGTCGAGTAAACCGACTTTTTTGTTTTGCAGACTCAGCCAAACGGCAAGATTGACAGCGATGCTGCTTTTTCCGACTCCGCCTTTACCACTTAGTACAAGAATTTTGTGTTTTATATCGGTCATGCTTATTCTTTCCCGGCACCTACAATTTGCAATGTTTTTTGCCAAACCGATTCTACCGCCTCTTTGACTGAGCCGTTTGAAAATTCGATAATTGATTTGGCTTCTATCTGGGCCTGTGTGAATTGATTGTCGTACGGAATTTGTCCGAGGACGGGTAGATTCGACCGTTTTGCTTTTTCGGCGATTGTGCCGGCAACTTTTGAGTTTATGTCGCATTTGTTAATACAGACGGCGGCGGGGATTTTGAAATGCTCGGTGAGTTTCGCTACCCGCAGCAGGTCATGTTCGCCGGAGAGAGTCGGCTCGGTGACAATTAAAACAATGTCGGCTCCGGTAATCGAAGCAATAACAGGACAGCCTATGCCGGGTGAGCCGTCGACGATTAAAAGTTTTTTGTTCTGCTGTTGAGCTAATGCTTTGGCCTGCTGCCTTAAAAGGCTGACTAACTTGCCACTGTTCTCTTCGCCTATGCCCAAGCGGGCGTGGACCATCGGACCAAAACGGGTATCCGAAATAAACCATCGGCCATTGACAGCCTCTTTGAACTCAATCGCATCAACGGGACAAAAATGCGTGCAAACGCCACAACCTTCACATGAGGCAGAGTCGATTCTGTATGTTCTTTGAATGACATCGTTGGCCGGACCTTTAAGCTCGGGCGCATCGAATTCGCAGACGTCATCGCATCTTCCGCATCCGATACATTTTTCCGTGATTACGGAGGCTTTTTTGCCGCCGCTAAAGTCGTGAGCTTCTTTTACATCGGGCTTTAGTATCAGATGCAAATCGGCGGCATCAACATCGCAGTCGGCAAGAACAGCTTCCTTGGCCAGCGCCGCAAACGAAGCGACGATGCTTGTCTTGCCTGTTCCGCCTTTTCCGCTTATGACTACAATCTCTTTCATAGTTTTATCTTAATAATCGTCACAGTTACATTTTACTTGACGCATCCTGAGCAGCTAAAACAATCGGATAAACAGTTGGAGCACTCGTTAAATACGGGTGAGTGGCCATTTGCAGGGTTTCGAGCTCGGCGAAAGACATTCTCTTTTGAATTGCAACTCCTATAAGATTAATTTTTTCTGCGCATGACATTCCGCCAGCCACCTGCCCTCCTAATATAATTCCGGAGTTTTTTGAAAAGATTAACTTGACCTTAACTTTGCTCGCTCCGGGCAATTTGGGCGGGTGTTTATCCATTGCTTCGGCGGTTCCTGTAACGATTTCGAAGCCTTCTTTTTTTGCGGTATTCTCTGTAAGACCGGCGGAACCTAATACCTTCCCACTGACGTAGGTGGAGTAAATAGCGATTGTCCCTTTATTTTCGCGTACGACCTTTAGTTTGTAAAGATTTGCACCGGCGATTCTGGCTTCAGCGGTTGCGGTCGAGGCAAGCATTACAGGCGCCTGTTTATGTGTATAGAAATCTCTTTTAGCAGCACAATCGCCAACAGCAAAGATATCACTATCGACCGTTCGCATATATTCATCGACCCAAATTCCACTACCAACGCCCAGATTCAGCCCCGCGTCAGATGCAATTTTGCTGCTAGGGATTCCGCCTGTTCCAATTATAATTTTATCGACAGCAATCTCTCTATCATCAGAAAGCCGAACCCCATCGACATTTTCGCCGCCTGATATTTCTTCAACTCTGGTATTAGTAAAAACCTTTACATTATTCGATTCCAAAGTTTCCAACGCAATTTTTGAAAACTCCGTATCAAACGAATTGGCAAGTATATGCGGCAACATTTCCACCAAATATACATTCACACCGTTAATCCCGGATATTTCGTCGGCAAGCTCTACCCCTATGAAACCACCACCTACGATTAGAACATTTTTTGCGATTTTAACCTCTTCTACGAGTTCCTTTAGATAGGCCATATCCTTATATATGAAATAAACGCCTTTTTTATCGACGCCTTTTATCGGCGGTATAATCGGTTCAGAACCGGTGGCAAGAACGAGCTTGTCATAAATAAACCTGCTGTTGTTTTTGGTGGTAATGGTTTTTTCACTCCGGTCTATTTCTATTGCCTCATCCACAACTACATCGATGCCATTTTTCTCCAGTGCGGCATTTCCAAGCTTGTTTTCATCAGCATCTTTAAGGCTGGAAAACATATATGGAATCCCACATGGAACCACACCTTTATCGATGCTTTTTATTACCGCTATTTTCTTTTCAGGATAATACTTTCGGGCAGTAACAGCACTTATTATCCCAGCCGGTCCTGCACCTATGACTAAAACATCTACTTTTCTTTCCATAAAATAAGCCTCAGCATAACAATTGTATTAATGTCACCTTTTCTTTGTTCCCTTTATAACATAAAGGCCTGCCGTGTCGGGATTACGGCTTGTGAATACTTCCGTTGCCTTAATTCCCA
>JASFHM010000142.1:0-4463 GCA_050123215.1 Phycisphaerales bacterium
TGGGTGGTCGACTATGATGGAAACGGCTTGGTATTAACTGACCGCGGCCACGAAAGAGGAAATCTGCCCGGTGATATTAATACAGACTATAAGGTTGATTTTGAAGATTTCGCTGAACTTGCTGAGCACTGGCTCCGGCAACGGGCCGGTCTGAGAGACTGCAGCGAATAGCTTTGATAACTAAAGTTGATTCAAACAGGAATTTTATCACAGCATAAGGCGGCTACCGGTCGCCTTATGCTGGCAGCTTTTATGTTAAAGATACCTTTTGCCGATGAAGCAGGGTTTTACATTAGTTGAACTGTTGGTTGTTATCTCCGTCATAGCGGTACTGCTGGGAATACTAATTCCTTCGCTTTCACGAGCAAGGGAGCAGGCCAAAATCGCCGTAGTCAATACGGAACTGCGCCAAATAGCTCTTGCGTTGGAAGTTTACTTCGAAAACAACCAGAAATATCCTCCGACCCAGGCCGATTGCAGCTCCAGCATCCTGACCGACCATATGTATCAACTTCCTACGGCTCTGGTCAAGGGCGACTATCTGCCCGCAACGCCGCGTACCAATCCCATGTCGACAACCATGGAGGACCAGTACAATCGAGGACACACTTATAAGTACCGAAGTGTGGGTGAAATAATCAAGGACAGAAATCGAATCCACACGTCTATATGGGCAAAGCTATGGATACCTAAACATTTCCCGGAAAGCAGCAGTATCGCCACAGAGGAAGGCGAAGAACACCCCAATGCAAATGAAGTTGAGCGGTATTCGAACGACAAGAGCCGGTTCGCTCCGCATTCACCCGTAAGCTGGGTGGTTTTCAGTTTAGGACCGAGATTCAGCATGAAATGGCTCGAAGAAAAAATCGGTATTGAAAACAGATACCCGGTACCCAAAGAATTATGGTACACTCCTAAGCAACGCAGAGGTTTTATCGTAAGAATGCGACTAAAAAACGGTTCACAAATAGGCTCGTTCGAGTGACAATATTTACATGAGTAATTCCAACTTCTAATCCGGTTCATTCGGGACTATAGAAAAGACAATGGCTTTTAAAAAAATAACATTCACCTACTTAAGGAAACTTTTCATGAACAGGTTGTTTATTGTTTCGATGGTTATCATTGCAGGACTGATGCTTACTTATGTCTTTGCACATTCAGACCATCCCCATGTGTTAAGTCCAGCCAATACTGATTCTCAATCCCGGGTAACAGTGCATGCGGGCGGCGGGGACAATCCCTGGAACCGTGGGAGAGAACCAAACGACCCATGGAAAGCGATAGAGCAGATGCACGGCCATGTCGGCCCCTGGAACGTACTCGGCTGGAAAATCGGCCAAAAGGCGTTGGCGGAATTCGGCACCAGATGGGGCAGACACGAACTCGATATCATCGTCTATATACCAATGGACACACCTTATTCATGTATGGCCGACGGGATTGTAATAGGAACAGGCAATAGCATAGGCAGGCTGGATATCAAATTATCTCCGGTACCGAAGATGGAAATGGTATGTGTAGAAATTAGTAAAAAAACACCCGGCGGACCGAAAATCCTTTACAAGCCTAAACTCAAATACCTGCACAAGATTCTGACTGCTCCAGCGGAAGATATACACATCCTCTCAGAAGAATGCTTCAAAATGGACAATGGTATGCTCTTCGATGAAGAAAGGATAAAGTAATGTGTGATTTTACAATCCTGTGTCACGCAATCGGCCAAGAGGTACACTGGCACGAGCCGGAAATGACGATTGAGATGTCAGCTTTATTAATTACGGCCGTGGTGACAGGATTTCTTCACACTATACTTGGGCCCGACCATTATCTGCCCTTTATTATGATATCGTGGGCAAGGAAATGGTCTACGATTAAAACAGCCTTTATTACTTTTCTTTGCGGACTGGGACACATCGGCAGCTCGGTAGTTATAGGAATCGTTGGAGTTGCACTGGGATTAGCCGTGAACAAACTCGAAGTTTGGGAATCGAGTCGAGGCAGCGCCGCGGCCTGGCTGTTGGTCGCATTTGGTCTTGCCTATTTTGTATGGGGGATTCGCCAGGCGTATCTCAAGAAAACACATACACACAGCCATCACCATACCACAGGCGATGACCACGAACACGAACACAGCCACGATGGCCAGCACAGCCATTTACATCTCGAAGCCGGTAAAGCTTCTGTCACCCCCTGGGTACTGTTTGCGATTTTTGTTTTCGGGCCCTGCGAAGTCCTTATACCGGAGTTGATGTATCCGGCCGCCAGAGGAAATATGTTCGGGCTTGTCATGGTTACTCTGGCCTTCGGGATTACAACAATAGCTACAATGCTGGCTGTAGTGATGCTCGCCAGAAGCGGAATTAATTTTCTTCCACTGAGCAAGCTCAACAGGTATTCACACGCGCTAAGCGGCTTTGCGATACTATTATGCGGGCTGGCTATTGTCCTTTTGGGGCTGTAGATATGCAAATAGCTCTGTGTACTTGACTTACAGGCGGCATATTAGTTATCATGGATATCTATCGATAACTAATATGCCAAACAAGCGAGGTAAGTCATTAACACAGAACAAGTTAGAAAGCTGTTGGAGCAGGTAAAACAGGGCAAGCTCGATGTAGAACAAGCCGTCGAAAAAATGCGACACCTGCCGTTCGAGGACTTGGGTTTTGCCAGACTTGACCACCATCGGCAAATTCGTCGAGGTCTGCCGGAGGTAATATTCTGCCCCGGTAAAACAACTGAACAAATCATAGCTATCTTCGATTCGCTGGCACAAAAGGGGTATAATGTATTAGCTACCCGCGCGGAAAAAGATGTTTATGAAGCACTTGCAGCAACAGGCAAGTTCGATGGCATAAAGTACTACGAGCTTTCCCGGACAATTTTTCTCGAGCAGGAAAAATTAAACCTCTCACAAATGGTTATACCTATCGTGACGGCAGGTACAGCGGATTTGCCGGTCGCAACGGAGGCCCAGGTTACATGCCAGGCAATGGGCCAAAAAACGGAGCTGATTTGCGATGTTGGCGTGGCCGGGATTCATCGACTGTTCGATAAAGTTATGCAGCTCCAAAATGCTAACGTGCTTATTGTCGTAGCCGGTATGGAGGGAGCCTTGGCAAGTGTGGTCGGCGGGCTGGTTAGCTGCCCGGTTATAGCAGTGCCAACAAGTGTAGGCTATGGCGCGAACTTCAAAGGGATATCCGCACTTTTAACGATGCTAAATAGCTGTGCCGCGGGAGTCACGGTGGTTAATATCGATAACGGTTTTTCTGCCGGTGTAAGCGCAAGTCTAATAAACCGCAAGGCGGAAAGTAAATAGCCGGTTAAATCCAGTATTTCTCAATTACGTTTATGAACCTCCAGGACAAATACAAAAAGTTAAAAGAAACTCTTACCGGCTTAGGTAATTTACTGATTTCGTATTCAGGCGGTGTGGACAGTACCTTTCTCTTAAAGGTTGCCGTTGATACACTTGGTGAAGATAAAGTCATCGCATGTATTGCTCGCGGGCCATCACTGCCGGAAAGCCAGTATAAACAGGCTGTAAAGATGGCTGAGAATATAGGCGTTAAGCTGATAACTATCCAGACCGATGAGATGGATGACGCAGCATATCTGAAAAACAAGGCTGACCGATGCTACCATTGTAAAAGCCATTTATTTGAGCAATTGAAGAAAGTTGCAAAAGAGCATGGATTAGACACTATCGCGTGTGGGCACAATTTTGACGATACAAAAGACTATCGGCCTGGCAACACCGCCGCCAGGAACTTCGGTATTGTATCGCCGTTAATTGAAGCCGAACTGACTAAGCAGAACATTCGAGATTTAAGCAAAAGTTTGAACCTGCCGACTGCAGATATTCCCGCATCGCCGTGCCTGGCATCAAGAATAGCTTACGGCCTTGAGATAACCGGAGAAAAACTCAAACAAATCGAAGAAGCAGAAGAATTTTTACGGAGCCTCGGCCTGGTGGAATTTAGAGTGCGTCATCATGATGAGCTGGCGCGTATTGAAGTTCACGCCGAAGATATGCCGAAGTTGATGGAAGAAAGTTGCCGCTTAAAAGTTATCAAAAAACTCAAAGAGCTCGGCTTTAAGTTTGTGTCTTTGGATTTGGCGGGTTTTCGAAGCGGCTCACTGAATGAAGCCCTGTCGGAGCATGAAAAAGAAAACTACTTACCACAAAAATAATTCGAGATTGAGATATGGAAAATATTGAGCGCATAGGTATTTCACTGGATAAAAAGCTGTTGGCTGACTTCGATAAGCTCATTACCAAAAAGGATTATCAAAGCCGTTCGGAAGCTGTTCGAGATTTGATTAGAGAACAGCTAAGCAGCGAACAGGTCTCTAATCCCAAGGAACAAGCCGTAGCCGCAGTCGTTATTGTTTATAACCATCATGCTACCGAGCTGATGAAAAAATTAACGCACCTGCAACACTCACACCTGCTG
>JASFHM010000143.1:0-4462 GCA_050123215.1 Phycisphaerales bacterium
TATTTGCGAAGGAACGCAACTCGAGATTGAACATAAGCCCATTCGAGCCAAATGCAAGGACTGTCAGAAAGAGTTCGACTTTGAGATTTCAAATCCTCTTTGCAGTCAATGCGGCAGCGACAAATTCGAGCTGTTGCCGGACGCGCCTTTATTGTTGGAAGAAATAGAATTTGAGGTTGATTAAAGCTATGCAAAAAAAGGTACAGGTTGGAAAAAAGATTTTAAGTGCTAATGAGGAATATGCCCAACAGAACCGTCAGCTTCTGTCGCAGCAGCAGAAGGTTTGCCTGAATATGATTTCATCCCCCGGTTCTGGTAAGACGAGCATTCTGGCAAGGACGGTCAGTGAGTTGAGAGATAAGATAAGCATCGGTGTGGTAGAAGGCGACATACAAACTGAGCTGGACGCAGAGAGGATACGCACAGCGGGCGCGTCGGCGGTTCAGATTAATACCGAAGGGGCGTGCCATCTTTCGGCGGCCCAGGTAAATACAGCTTTGCAGAAGCTACCTTTGGAAAAGCTGGATTTGATTATCATAGAGAACGTCGGCAATCTGGTTTGCCCTTCAGCATTCGAATTAGGCGAGGATGGCAAAATCGCGGTGCTTTCAGTAGCTGAAGGTGATGACAAGCCGGTGAAGTATCCAGCGCTATTTTCAAAGTCAAAAGTTTTGTTGATTAATAAGATTGATTTACTGGATGGCAGCGCGTCGGTGGATTTTGATGTGGATAAAGTAAAAGCCGATGCACGCAAGCTGAACGAGCGAATCGAAATCTTTTGTGTATCAGCCAAGACTAGTAAAGGGATGAATGGTTGGTACGACTGGCTGATACAGGCAGCTAAAGCTTGAACTTAGTTGCGCGGGATTTGATAAAGACTATGTTGCCGGATATATTGGGCCACTGCGGGGTTAAGTATATCTTTGACATCTAATCCTTTAGCAAGCCGGTCGCGAACTTCGGTGCTGCTGATATCAACCAATGGTGTCCTGACTGTGTTCCGCCGTAGCTTTTCAACTCGGCTTTTTCCCCAGAGTTTTTCAAACTCGGTAAAATCGAGGATTTCATATCCCGGCCGACACATGATACTCAGGCAACATTCGTCGATGAGATTTTCGATTTGGTACCAGTGCGGCAGGTCTTTGATGCTGTCGGCGCCGATGAGCCAGTGAATTTCGATGTCGGGGTCGTATTGGTTTCGAAAGTGGCGAACAGTTTGGAGCGTATAACTTGGGGCGGGTTTTTGCATTTCATGGTCGCTTAGTTCGAACTTCTGGTTATCGGTTATGGCAAGTGAAACCATTGCCAATCGGTCTTGGTCATTGGCTATAGGGGAGAACTCTTTAAGAGCAGAGCGCTTGGCTGGTATGAAGATGACTTTGTCGGCGCCAATGAGTTCACAAGCTGTATATGCAACGCGAGTATGACCAAGATGAATTGGGTCAAAGGTTCCGCCGAACAAAGCTATTTTTCTTTTTTTCATAGAAACTAACAGGTATTTTGTTGATTGTTCGGGAAATTTCACGAAAAAAATTTAAAAAATTTTTACTGCTTGCAATTGGTTGATTTGTTGTTCTTTAGTTCATAAACGAGGTTATCCCAAGACGGTTGAAGATGCGTTTAAGATTAATTTGCAAATGGCTTATTGACAAGAGATATGCTGATTACTCTAGGCCGTAAAAGGCGTTGAAAAAGCCTGTAGATGCAAAATAACGCAGTTTTAGTAAAGATGCGCATTGTGGGGTTGCGTTAAGAACAGTATTAGGTTCGGCTGTTATTGACATCACTGCATTGTAACGTAATAAACAGATTGTTGATTAAAACGGTGAATGACAAGAGAGTAAGCCGTGCTCTTAAAAAGAGTTGTAGGGATTGACAAAGTAAATTTTTATGGAGTATTTTTAGTGTACTGGCCGATAAAATATAGCAAATAGTTGTTGTTTAGTATCTTTGATAATTTTATATTGCGGTGTAATAACAGACGGAAATCTTTTACCGTCATTGAAACAAATTTTGATTTAAGATTGCCGAAAGGAGAAGCGTAATGGCAAAGAGAAGGAAAAAAGCAGCAAAGAAGAAAGTAGCGAAGAAAAGGAAAAAGACAGCAAAGAAGAAAGCCAAGAGGAAAACCAAGAAGAAAAAATAGTGAAAGCATCAGGTGAGATATATCACCACTGTACGTTATGTAAAACGGAAGGCTTTTCCGGGAAGGAAAAGCCTTCCGTTTTTTTATTGGCGGTTCCAGGGGTGGGGTTTAGAGGGAGAGAACTTAACCTGCTTGCAATCCTTCACAAAATGTCTATACTTTCGGCCTGTTTCATTTTGAGGCCTTGAGATTTTCAGGTAGATGCATATGGACCATTTTAACTACGAAGACGGCAGGTTGTTCGCGGAGGGAGTGGACATCGAGCAGATTGCCGAGAAGGTGGGTACGCCTGTGTACATTTACAGCAAGGCTACATTCCTGAACCACCTGCAGAAGATTCAGAAGGCCTACAGCGAGGTTGAGACGACAGTATGCTATTCGGTCAAGGCCTGCGGCAATATTCATATTCTCAGATTTCTTGCAGAAGCTGGCAGTGGCTTTGATATTGTAAGCGGGGGTGAGCTATACCGTGCAACAAAAGCCGGGGCTGAACCCGCGCGGATTGTTTTTGCCGGTGTTGGTAAGACCGACACAGAGATTGTTGAAGCTCTGGATGCCGGAATAGGCTATTTTAACATCGAGTCGGAAGCGGAACTCGAGAACCTTATCCGCCTGGCGCGGCGGAAAAATACAAAAACCAAAGCCGCCCTTAGAGTCAACCCCGATATCGAATACAGAACCCACAAGTTTATCAGTACCGGCAAAAAAGAAACCAAGTTCGGCGTGGATATTGAACGTGCGCAAAAGGTCTTCACCGAATACGGTCATAACGAATGGGTAAGTCTCTGCGCAATACACATACACTTAGGCAGCGGCGGTAAAACAATCGACCCATATGTCGGAGCGGTCAAGAAAATATTGCCTCTTATTGATAAGCTTCGCAGTCAGGGCCATAACATAGAAGCGCTCGATTTGGGTGGTGGATATGGCGCTGACTACGAATCGGATACGGTTCCTTCGGCCGATGAATACGCAGCCGGAATTGTCCCGCTTATCAGAGAAAAGAATCTGCGTCTTATTCTTGAGCCAGGCAAAAGCATCAGTGCTAATGCGGGCGTCCTGCTGACGCGGGTATTATATCTGAAGCAGGGCGGCAGCAAACGCTTTGTGATAGTTGACGCGGCAATGAATGACCTTATCCGACCTTGCCTGTATGATGCGTTTCATTTTATTTGGCTGGCTCAGGTTGAGCGGAAGTTTGTACCGGGCGAGCGAGCTAAAGAGCTTAAAATTGCCGGGACCGAGCGGGTCGATATTGTCGGTCCAATCTGTGAGAGCGCGGACTTTCTGGCGAAAGACCGTTCCATACCGCCGGTCAAACAAGGTGACTTGCTTGCGGTCTTTACTGCTGGCGCGTACGGCTATACGATGAGCAGCAACTACAATGCACGTTGCCGGTGTGCTGAGGTCTTGGTCGATGGGGTCAACTTTGAAGTAATAAGACGACGGGAAACTTACGAAGATTTGACCGCCCTGGAGCAGTAGGGGCTGAGCAAGAAGCGGTGTTGCTTAGAAATTCCTCTCGATAAAGCCGGTGTCCACATTTCCTTTGATGAAGAGATTGTGTGCGAGGATGTCGGCACAGCTCGGTATTGTTGTTTTGAGCGGTTCTATGACGAACTCGCTTAAAGCTCGCCTCATGGTTTCGATAGCCTCAGCTCGCGTTGGTCGGTGAACAATAAGTTTGCATATCATCGAGTCGTAGTTCGGTGAAACGGTGTAGCCCTGATATACGTGGGTGTCGATGCGTACTCCAGGGCCGCCCGGCGGAATGTATCTGGTGATGGTGCCGGGTGAGGGAGCGAAGTTATTCCCAGGGTCTTCGGCATTAATTCTGCATTCGATGGCACAGCCGGTATGCTTAATCTTCCTCTGGCTTAGCTTTATTTTTTCATCGGAAGCGATTCTCAACTGCCACTTGATTAGGTCGTGGCCTGTCACCATTTCGGTGACGGGATGTTCGACCTGGATTCTCGTATTCGCCTCGATGAAATAAAACTTGTTGTCCTTATCGAGCAGGAACTCAACGGTTGCGGCATTTACATATTTAGCTTCCTTGATGATTCTCAGAGCGGCTTCGCAAAGCTGTTCCCTGTCGTGTTCGCTGAGCACGGGACAGGGTGATTCTTCAATCATTTTTTGGTGGCGACGTTGGATGGAACAATCCCTCTCGAAGAAATGCAGAACATTACCGTATGCATCTGCCAGGACCTGGACTTCAACATGTCTGGGTTCCACTATGCATTTTTCGACATAAACACTGCCGTTACCGAAAGCCGCTTCTGCTTCGGCTTTTGCGGCGCCGAAGGCCTGACG
>JASFHM010000144.1:0-4423 GCA_050123215.1 Phycisphaerales bacterium
ACTTCTATGAAATCATCAAAGTGGCTAGAACACTTTGACATTTTACGGTGCTCATGATGGCGAGTCGCCGGCAGGAAAAAGTCGCTCGTGTGGTAAAGGAAGCGGTCAGCGCTGCGATTCGCGACGGACTTAATGACCCGCGCATCGAGGGTTTTGTCAGCGTAACCAGAGTCGAGCTTACCGCCGACTTGCGCAACGCCGATGTTTACATCAGTATTTTCGGAGCCGACGAAGCCGCCCAGCGACGCACATTTCTGGCTTTGAAGCACGCCAGAAGTTGCGTCCAGAGATTTGTTGCGGATGAGCTTGACAGTAAGTTCTGTCCCGTGCTGCGTTTCAAGCTTGACGAAGCATTCAAAAAAACCTTGGAGACTATGAACCTGATTGACCAGGCCGCTCGTGAACTTGAAACCGAGCAGCCGGATAAAAAAGAAAGCGTTTAGTTATTGTGATTACCTCTACCCCGGATTTAGGATGTATTTGCAGGACCTTCTATGAAAAACAGTAAGCAATACGCTCAAAACATTCAGAAAATTTACCGCTCCCTGAAGCGAAAGTACCCAAAGGTAAAGAAAGTCGAATACGAAGATATACTCGAAGCACTAATGCACTCTCTTGTACTTGAGCACATGACTGAAACAGTCACCAAAGCGGCTTTTCGCAGGTTCCCAGATTATTTCATCGATTTCAACGACATGAGAGTCTCCCGCTCCGAAGAGATTGTCGAAATGCTCGGCGAAGACAGCACTGCCGCAAAAACTGTAGCCTCAAATATAATCAAGGCTTTAACCACGATATTTCGAAAATATAACACCATCAATCTTGAGTCACTGAGAAAGGCGGGCAAGCGGCAGGCCCGGGCTACATTAGAGAAATTCGACAGCATCAGCAGCTTCTGCGTAGACTACTGCCTGCTCACCGCTATGGGCGGGCATGCAATACCCCTTACAGAAAAGATGGTTCAGCTCCTGAAAGATAACGAACTAGTTCACCCGAGCGCCGACGCAAACGAGATAGGAGGCTTTCTCGCCAGGCAAATATCAGCCAGCAACGCGTACGAATTTTATAGTCTACTGCGACGAGAAAGTGAAACGCAGAAAGATTCGAAAAAGAAAGCCACAACAACCACCCGCAGAAAAAGTACAAAATCCACGAAGAAAAAGAAAACCAAGAAAAAAACGACGAAGAAAAAAACAGCTACCTGAAAAGAAAGGCATGGAAAAATAAAATGGCTGACAACGTCCTGAAACTCGGTATCCCTTCGGGAAGCCTGCAAAAGGCCACAATAGAGCTGTTCAGAAAAGCCGGCTTTGACATTGCCGGCGCCGAGCGGAGCTATTTGCCCCGAATCGACGACGAGCAGATTCAACCGGTTCTGCTGCGGGCCCAGGAGATGAGCAGATACGTAGCTGACGGCGTGCTCGACGCGGGCATTACGGGTTACGACTGGATTATGGAAAATGAATCGGATGTTGTCGAGGTTTGCGAGCTTGCCTATAGCAAGGCTACTGCCAAACCAGCAAGGTGGGTTTTAGCCGTGCCAAACGAATCCGCCATTAAGAAACCCGAAAACCTCCAAGGCAAACTTGTCGCTACCGAACTGGTCAATGTTACCAAGAAGTACTTCGCCGATAAAAATATCGACGTCAAGGTGGAGTTTAGCTGGGGCTCGACCGAGGTAAAAGCTCGACTGGTTGACGCAATCGTCGAGCTTACAGAGACCGGTTCATCTCTGAGTGCAAATAACCTCCGCATTGTCGATACCATCGCGGTCTCAACCACCAGATTCATCGCCAATAAACTCTCCTGGCAGGACAAGTTCAAACGTGAGAAAATCGAAAATATTTCGATTCTGCTGAACGCCGCGATAGATGCCCGCGGAAAGGTCGGCTTAAAGCTAAACGCTAAAAAAGACGACCTGGAAGCCGTGCTAAAACTGCTGCCCTCAGAAAAAAGCCCCACGATTTCCAGTCTGGCTGAGGCTGATTACGTCGCTGTCGAAGTGATTATTGAAGACAAAATAGAGCGTTCACTCGTTCCGGCCCTTAAGCGAGCCGGAGCTTCCGGGATAATCACCTACCCCTTAAACAAAGTTATTCATTAACAAATCGGCAAAAGTGGCATTTACCTGCGCGTTAAATACGAGTTCAATCACTTCTCAGGCGATTCAACTGCCTTGAACTCCATGAAAAAGCCGTCTTCTCTACTGACCATATGAGAGGCGCTTAAGCCGAAGTATTTTTTCACTGTCTCAAATTCCGGCAGTACGGAAAAGTTAAGACCTACCTTAGCAAACATTACAGCCGGGCCCATCGACGGGTCAGGCCTTAGATTTCTGGTGTCGCCAATTTCTTTTAGCAGCCACCACAAGTACTCGGCGGCGGCCCGATTGTCTTCAAATCCCGCCATAAGCGCTGTCGAGGGAGCCGCGGCTTTTGCAGCGGCGAACCACTTGGCCGAAGATACCGAATCACCGCTGCGAAGAGCCCGAACAGCTTGTTCCACGCTGCTTTCCAACCCAAAAATTACATGAGTATCCGTCACCGTAAACGCCATGTTGGGCATCGCCACAGCAACCGGACTCGGACCTGGCGCCTGCATCGGCTGAACAGACCCCTGACG
This sequence comes from Phycisphaerales bacterium, assembly GCA_050123215.1. Classification (GTDB taxonomy): domain Bacteria; phylum Planctomycetota; class Phycisphaerae; order Sedimentisphaerales; family Anaerobacaceae; genus CAYMOE01. The sequence goes on from JASFHM010000144.1 coordinate 2,623, forward strand.
AAAGAAAGGAATTGCCTGCAGGTTAATCAGATACAACGTATAGCCCAACAGTTCCCTCTTTGTGTCGGGATTGCCGGCTGCGAATCTTTTGCTGTGCAACGTCGCTAACGATTTCTCAAGTGCTCTGCTGTTACTCGTCGCAATAGCCACGACGTATTCGGTCGGGGCTGTTTCTATCGAGAACGGTTTTTTCACACCCTGGGCAACTACAATCTGCGAGCCTAAATGGTCGATTACATCTTCCTTCAACTGCAAAGGCGGCTCACCCTGTGGGCTCGGTGGTATCAGTGGTATATACAGAAAAGATGCGAACATAGGATTAATAGCATTGAGTACGTTAGCGAGCTCTGAGTACATTGTCTTGATGTCAAGATTGGCCAGGCTTACCCGGTACACCGACGCCGGAACAAACTTCGGCACATCAAGCGCAGAACTTTTCGCATCCAGCATCTTCAAAAGGCCTCTTTTGGCCCCGCTGTTTCTAAGCAGAGCCTTGCCTAACCATTGATTCGCCGGTGTCCGGGACACACCCAACGACAAACCAAACCCACTGACACTGTCCACTCCAAGAGCCGCCATGATACTTCGCGCCTGGCCGGTCGTATCTTCTGTCAGTGCCATTTTTATAAGTTGTTTGGTATTCAGGTAAATATCAATATCATGATAAGGCCCCGTCGCCTTGATTGTGTTTTGGTAGTCGGTGTCGGCGGCTAAAGTGGGGCTGCTCGCTCCCTTGACATGGGCTATTGCAAATTTGAGCAATTCAGAATCCGTGGTTCCCATAAAATAGTTATCAATAAAACAATAGCCGACCTCTGTTCCTGTCTCATCCACCGCCATTTCTATAGTGATACCCTGGAACTGCTCGCTCGATTTCTTGCGGCCGCCGAGTTCCGCGTTCTTTTCCATCATCTTGGTTACAGCCTCTTTAACTTTAGCGATGTCCTCCCGGCTCCATTCTGTCACCAGCAACAATGGCGGCCCGTTCGCACCTTTCTGTTGTTCGCTAAATATTATTGCCAATGACACTGTCCCCTGCGGCAATACATCAGCGTCGATGAGAGACCTTAAGATATTGTTCTCGTCGAGCTCGTTGACCATTTCCTTCCACTTGCCCTTTAGCTGTTCGACGAACGCCGCCATTGCCGGGTCCTTGTAAAACTTGTGAAGGTCGGTCTTTTCAAATTGAGCCTTACACTCGCTGAAATTAGCTATATTAACCAGAACTATCGTCTCGGGCGGCACCAACTTAGCCATCTCCGGTAACGTCTTAGCCTGCACCGTTGCAAACGCAAGAACGATAACCGCAACGAACGATATTCGAATCCTTGTCTTAAAGTATTGCCACATCCGCATTAGTTTCCCTTTCAAATAGCCCCATTTGTATTGATGTCATTTAGATTTTTTCAGGAACTTCGGCTGATTCCGGTTTCGCCTTTTGTCCGGCTGGATGTACCTGAAGCCCGAATTTGGATTGTCTTTATCATAGGCGAACGCTTCACGGTTCTCGATGAAGTGCTTCACATAATTTATCGGTATGGCAAAACCAAGACCGCCGTAGAAAATGTACCCCATATTAGTCACGCCAATTACTTCACCAGCCAGATTAAACAAAGGCCCGCCGCTGTTTCCCGGATTGATATCCGCATTGGTTTGAACATAGACCAGCCCCTTAAAAGCTCTGCTTCTGGTACTGATTACACCGTCGGTAACTGTTCGTTCCAGACCCAGCGGATTACCTATAGCAAAGACCTGCTCACCGACCCTTATCCGGTCGACGTCACCTAGATAAGCAAACTTG
>JASFHM010000145.1:0-4405 GCA_050123215.1 Phycisphaerales bacterium
TTCGCGGACATCCACAATTTACTTAACGTCCTGCAAAGACTTTGTGATATGGGAAATACGGTTATTGTTATTGAGCATAATCTGGACGTTATTAAAATGGCTGACTATATTATCGACCTTGGACCACAAGGCGGCGACGCAGGTGGCCAGGTCGTCGTGGCCGGAACGCCCGAGGAAATTATAAAGAACAGAAAAAGCTATACCGCAAAATACCTCAAGAAAAAACTCAAAGCCGATAACGGCTCAAAGAAAACTAAACCACGAAAGGCAATCCGGGCTTCTGCATAGTTCCCGGCTGAATTATCCTAATACATAAAAACATTTTTGGGGAAAGTTCGATGATTTCATCAGCACTTAAGTGGATTGGAGACTCGGAAGGTTATCTGGAAATTATCGACCAGCGTAAGCTGCCAGGTGAGTTTATAAAGTTAAAAATAACTGATACCGAACAACTTCACGAGGCAATAAAAACACTTGCCGTTCGCGGAGCTCCGGCAATTGGGGTCGCTGCAGGCTACGGAATGGTTTTGGCCACGCAGAAACTCAAGTCTAACACCTCGGTCGAACAGGTGCTTAATCTCGTAAAGCAAAACTCTAAATACCTCGCGTCGTCTCGTCCGACCGCAGTAAATCTCTTCTGGGCTCTGGAACGCGTTGAAAAAGCAGCAGAACGTCTGGTTAAATCCGAAAATCCAACGACCGTCGAATCAGTAAAGCAGCTTGTATTCGATATTGCCCAAACTATATATGAAGAAGATGTTCGGATGTGCCTGCGGATTGGACAAAACGGTCAAAAGTTCATACCGGACGGCGGAGCGGTCCTGACACACTGCAACGCAGGCGCACTGGCCACGGCCGGACAAGGCACAGCGCTATCAGTTATTTTTGAGGCTAACAAAAATGGTAAACGATTCAAGGTATATGCCGATGAGACGCGGCCGCTGCTTCAAGGTGCTCGGCTTACAATGTGGGAACTGCAACAGGCCGGGATTGAATCCACGCTCATATGCGACAACATGGCTGGATGGTTGATGAAACGGAACAAAATAGATGCTGTAATTGTCGGGGCCGACAGAATAGCAGCCAACGGCGACACGGCAAATAAGATCGGAACATATAGCCTGGCTGTGCTTGCCCAAAAACACAACGTGCCATTTTACATTGCAGCACCCTCGAGCACGTTCGATATGAGCATAAGCAGCGGCGAACAAATCCCTATCGAAGAAAGGTCTGCGGACGAAGTAAGGAGGTTCTCAGCCGTTTCAGTTGCTCCTAAGGACGTAGCCGTGTATAATCCTGCATTCGATGTCACGCAAGCTCCTTTGATAACAGCAATAATAACAGAGGGCGGAACTATAGAGGCCCCCGATGCCAAACGCGTCTCGAGTTTTATGAAAGAACAAGCTCATGACTGAACATGACGCAGATACTGAGGAATACGCCGACGTCTTCCTCAGTGGTCAGGAAATTCTCCAATGGAGGAAGCGTAATTCGTATTACTATAAGTGGCTTGAACGGATATATCGATTCGTCGTTCGGCCTAACAGCCGTGTCTTGAATGTAGGCTGTGAATGTGGAGACCTTCTTGCCGCTGTGTCACCGAGCTACGGTGTTGGCGTCGATGAAAACCCTAAAGCAATCGAATCCGCAAAAAAACATTTTCCAAACCTGCATTTTCACGTGATGGACCCGCACGAATTGAAGCTAAACGAAAAGTTCGACTATATTCTTATCTGCAACTCACTGGGCCGATGGCACGATATTCAGCAGGTCCTTGAACAAATCAGACCACTTACAACCGAAGATACTCGCGTGGTCGTCACATATTACAGTTATCTTTGGGAATGGGTACTTCGTCTGGGCTCTTCCCTTCGGATAAGGCGTCCCTATTCGTACCAAAACTGGCTGCCACCGGCCGACATCATAAACTTACTCGAACTGAGCAACTTTGAAACCGTTCGTACCGATTCGTATTTAATGATGCCGAAGTGGATTCCCTTAATTAGTGAGATATGCAATTATTGCCTGTCACTGCTCCCCGGACTCAGGCATCTGAATTTGGTTAATCTTGTCGTAGCTCGGCCGATTCCCGAACCCAAAAAAGATGAGGATTTGTCCGTCTCGGTAATAGTTCCGTGTCGTAATGAACGCGGTAACATTGCAGAAGCCATTGAGCGAATACCTGATATGGGATGCGAAACCGAAATTATATTTGTTGACGGTAACAGCACTGATGGAACACAGGAAGAAATACAGCTCCAGATTAGCAAGCACCCGCAGCGCAAAATTAGCTTGATTAATCAGGGAGATGGTATCGGCAAAGGTGATGCGGTCAGAAAAGGCTTTGCAGCGGCCAAAGGTGATGTGCTGGTCATTCAGGACGCGGACCTGACCGCTCCACCTGAGGATTTGCCGAAATTTTTCAGAGCTCTGTGCGATGGAAAAGGCGAGTACATCAACGGCTCACGTCTCGTGTACCCCATGGAAAAAGAAGCAATGCGATTTCTGAACCTGTGTGGCAATAAGTTCTTTGGCGCGCTGTTTAGCTGGCTTTTAGGCCAACGATTCAGAGACACGCTTTGCGGCACCAAGATGATTCGTAAAAAGGATTACGAGCTCATAGCAGCTAACCGTTCATACTTCGGCGACTTCGACCCATTCGGCGACTTCGACCTCATCTTTGGAGCAGTTAAGCAGAACTTCAAGGTAATCGAGGTCCCGGTGACATACCGCGCCAGGACTTATGGCTCGACAAATATAAACAGATTTCGTCACGGCTGGCTGCTGCTCAAAATGAGCTGGGTCGCTTTTAAGAAAATAAAATGGCTGGGACAGCGAAACTAAAAACACAATGAGCGCACCAAAGTTAAGAAAATTTGATATTGCTGCACTATTAATAATACTCGGCGGCAGTGTAATACTAAGCACTATCGCGATCAACTGGGGCCAGCCGGCAACTTATAGCTGGCATTCGGATTCAATCGCCGGCACCAAAATAATTCGGCGGCTTCCGGTCATGTTCCGGGGCAAATGGGAGGATAAATATTCTCGAGTCCATTTCATAGTAAACGGATTGTTCTATAAGCCGCTCTTGAACCACTGGGAAAAAAATCCCGTTAACATCCACGGCCCGAATGGCAGGGTAATAAAAAGCAGTCTGGATATAAACCGCATAAGCACTCTGATAATACTCTCACGTATAATCGTAGCGATTATGGGCGTAGGTACCGTCATTGCTACATTTCTCACCACAAGACAAATATTCGAAGATAACACCGCCGCAATTTTTTCCGCACTCGCACTGACCTGTTCGATGTTGTTTGTGTTCTACTGTCACCTGGGAAATTTAGACGTACCCGCCACATTCTGGTTTGCATGGTGCTGTTATTGGGCCGTCAAAGCCGTTCTCACTGGCAAGCGCCGCCATTTCATTCTACTGGGACTGTTCTGTTCGTTAACCATCTGTACGAAGGAGCCCCTGTTGGGATTCGTAGTCGGACTTGGCCTTGCTATATGGCTTGCTATGGGGGCTCTAACAAGACAGGCGGGAGGTTCCTGGAAAAAAGCCATTTTTTCGGTTTTCACGGCTAATGTAATAGTGTCAGCCTTGATAGCCGTACTTTGCTTCGCTCTTCTTAGCGGCCTGCTCACACATCCCGACGTATTTTTCAAACGTATGGACTGGTGGTTCAAAGTAGGAGTGGGCGAATACAATAAAGGCTTCACCGGATACGGCCCGTTTCTTTTAAAGACAGTACGAACTTTTTGGTTTTCGATGGGCTGGCCCTTGGCACTGGCCGGTGCAATTTCGGCTGTTTACTGCGCCGTTAGATATCGCTGGAAATCGGTTTTTGGCATAATACCTTTACTTGTCTTCTATGTATTGGTAATACTCCGCACACGACTGTGCATACCGCGATATTTTATTCCGGGTTTTGTCGGACTGGCTATACTTATCGGCAAAGGTTGCTCAGACCTGTTAGCTGCTGAAAAGATACCAAAGGTAATTGCCGTTGCCGTTATTATATTTTTATTTGTTCCATCTATTCTTTATTGCATAGGCCTGGACGCCGAACTACTAACCGACTCGCGATATAGAGCCGAACAATGGTTCGTAGAAAACATCGACAAAAACGCTCACATAGCAACGCTCTCCGGAATAGACCGGGCGCCGAGACTTCACATGAAGGGATTTTCTCGATTTGAACCCCGCTGGGAGAAACCCAGGCAGACCATAAGGCTTTTAACGAAACAACCTGCTCCAGAGTATATCATCATGAGCAGCCCCGCCTATAAGAGAGCATCGTTCGACCAGGACTTTGTCAGGGCTATCTTCAATGGCTCTTTAGGTTACACTAAAATCGCACACTTTGATAACAAGTTCTTGTATCCGAAGCGAACAATC
>JASFHM010000146.1:0-4393 GCA_050123215.1 Phycisphaerales bacterium
AGGACTCGGCGTCGATGAGATGCCGCCTGTAAATACGCCCTTAGGTGACACTGTTGTCTATTATATGCGCCAGGGAGGACACGCCCTTGACCGGAACGACTGGAAGATATTTCTGGATTTTACCGACCGTCACTTCAAAATTAATCAAGCCGAAAAATGGATTGCCGATTTGGGAAACGGCAAATATAAGAATCCCGTTCTGTTTGCCGATTATTCCGACCCCGACGCAATCCGAGTGAACGATGATTTTTACATGGTCGCATCCAGCTTTAACTGTATGCCGGGCATACCAGTTTTACACTCCAAAGATTTGGTAAACTGGAAAATCATCGGCCACGTTTATGACAAACTTCCTTTTGAAAAATATGACAAGCCCGCCCACGGCCAGGGTGCGTGGGCGCCGTCGATACGTTACCACGATGGTTTGTTTTACGTATATGTTTGCACACCCCATGAGGGCTTGTTTATGGCGAGTGCAAAAAACCCCGCTGGCCCGTGGCAGCTTCACCATGTTGCTAAAGTTGAAATGTGGGAGGACCCTTGTCCTTTATGGGATGACGACGGCAACGTTTATCTGGTCAGGAGTAAATTGCGAGGCTGCATACTCTATCTGCACCGAATGAGCAAAGATGGCAAAAAACTGCTGGATAACGGTACGATAATCTTTCAGGACGAAAAACACCCTACCATCGAAGGCCCGAAGTTCCTGAAAAAGGATGGTTACTATTATATCCTCGCACCGGCGGGAGGTGTTCCGACCGGATGGCAAACAGTGCTTCGCTCTAAAAATATCTACGGCCCGTACGAAGCTAAAATCGTTCTTCATCAGGGCAATACCGAAATCAACGGCCCGCATCAAGGCGGAATCGTCGAGCTAAAATCCGGCCAATGGTGGTTTCTGCATTTTCAGGACAGAGACCCCTACGGCCGAATTGTTCATCTGCAACCGGTACAGTGGAAAGACGGCTGGCCCCTTATGGGCGTTGATATTAACGGTGACGGAATCGGCGAGCCTGTTATGGAATATCAAAAACCCGATGTCGGAAAATCATACCCAGTTTGCACTCCCCAGACATCGGATGAATTCGATGACGATAAGTTAGGGTTGCAATGGCAGTGGCATGCCAATCCGCAAAGTGATTGGTCTTCACTGACGGAAAACACGGGCAGCCTGAGATTGTACGCCGTGCAGAACCTGTCACAAAACGGCAACTTATGGTTCGTGCCGAACCTGCTGCTCCAAAAATTTCCCGCTCCATCTTTTACAGCAACAACCAAAATTACATTCAGGCCAGACAAGCTAAACGAAAGAGCGGGTCTGGTAATAATGGGCCGACAGTGGGCTTACCTTGCATTGAATAAAACAAAAGATGGATTGGAGTTGGCAATGTTCGAAGGCACTTACGAAAGAGCTAACGACGCCACAAAGCTAATAGAATCGGTGGATTTTCAACAGGATACTTATTACTTAAAAGTCTATGTGGACAATAACGCGGCATGCACTTTTTCCTACAGTCTCGGTGGCGATGATTACACATCAATCGGCAGACAATTTACTGCAGTCGAAGAAATGTGGATAGGCGCAAAGGTCGGCCTGTTCAATGTGAATCCCAATATCGATGACAGTAAAGGTTATGCCGATTTCGATTGGTTCAGATTAGATTAAAACTTCAGTTGATTCTCTTACCACTCGGTTGCTCTTTCCAGCTCTTTCAGGTTCGGCTTATTATTCGCGATGGCAAGAGATTTGTTATACAACTTCTCAAGGTCGTCGAACACTTTGATAATTTCAGCATCCTTTCTGACAAAAATGGGAATCTTATACAACGGCACATCAACGGTGACATCCTGTCCACCTTCGTAAACTGTCGTATTTACATCCCACACGTCAACCCATTCGGCATCCGCAGGCAAATACAAACTATGTGCCTCAGTTGCCTTTTCCCATACAGGGCTGACCAGAATATCAGGTCCATAGAGATACGTTTGCCAATTTTCCCAGGCCTGCTCCTGCTCGGGATAAACCAGAAACAACGGCCGAACAATAGGAATGCCACTTTCTCGCGCTTCCTTCGCGCAGGCATAGCTATAATCCATTAATCTCGTATGTAGCTTGGCGTAAAGCCGCCAGATTGCAATTAGTTCGATGTCGTAGTTAGGTTCGTTCTTCATATCCCACAACCCGCGGTCTTCTGTCGGGCCAACTTCCATAATCGGCGAAAAACAACTAAACCCAAGCCACCGCGCACAAACCTCCCTATCAAGGTCACCACCCCAATAACCACCGGTGTCTGAGCCCCAAATTGGATATCCGATTATCGCGCTTCTCTGTTGAGCAATAATAGCCGCCCGCAATCCCTCGGCGGGGCTGGCAATGTCGCCGCCCCAGAAACCGCTGTATCGGCTGCTGCCCGTGTACCCCGAACGCGGCATTAACATGAAATCATCGCCGCGCACTTCCTTAGTAATCTCCCACGTCGCTTTTACATATTGAAGAGGATAATCGTTATGTGTCTGCCGCGTGCTCCTGCCGTCATACACAAAAACATCCGCCGAAGAGGGAGTCACTTCCTCGGCTCGGTCCAGCTTAAAGCCCGCCACGCCGTCATCCAGCACTTTCTTAACGCCTTCATTCTGCCACCATTTCTTAGCCTGAGTGTTTGTGAAATCTACGAGCGTACGTTCCGTAACTTTGCCCGTTTGACCTTTGACGTTATAGCTTTTTTCCAAAGCAACTTTTGACATGTCACCACTTACCCACGGTGCAATCCACAGCATAAACCTGATACTTTTTTTCTCAAGCCATTTAATCATATTTTCAGGATTGGGTAATCTTTCCCTGTCCCACTCAAAATCATTATAGCCGTAATCTCCGACAGCCCAAGGTCTGTCCACCCAGTAAACGCCGCATGGAATATCAAGTGCCTCCATCATTAATATATCTTCGACGACCTGGCTGTTGTAAGGCGCTCCAACATCGGTCCCGTCATAATATCTCTTTTGATTGACGTGATTATCGCGCCATCTCCAGCATGAAAACGCCCACTTCGGAGGCAAAATTACAGGCCCGACGTTAAGGCTGTGAGCGCTTACTATTTCCATGAGATTACAAGACGTGTAAAGTATCAATTCGAGCCAGGGTCCTTCGAAAGAAATTGTCACCAGCTCTTTTTCCGATTTGCAGAAATCATACAGCCCCGGCCAGGTCCCTTTCGTGAATAACCCGTACCCTCTCGATGAAAGGTAAAACGGACAATAAAGTGATAGCGTCGGTTTGACAAACATCTCTACGCTTTGGCCCCTCAAATTCATCGCTGCTGTGATGCCCTGTTGCCACGATAACTTCTGGTCACCGTCAACAGTTCTCTCAAAGCATCCTGTAAAATACTCCTGCGGCGACGCTTTAATCGAAAGACCCCATCTTTTAATATTAACGTTAGGCTCAGCACTGAATTTTATTTGATAATTACTGCCCTGAGGTTTTACCAGCACCTCGACAATACGCCCGTCATCGTTTCTCCATCTTCCATGAAAATTGTCGTCAACAGCCGCCGCCCATAGCAGCTCCCCTGCAAGATATACTCTGCCGTCGGCGGTATCATAAAAGATACCCCCTTTTTCCTTGCCCGCAATTATTAAGGGCTCTTTTAGATATTCGTTTTCAATCTCAAGTGAGACGTATTTTTCCTCGCCCGAATATTCCAGGTTAATCCGAGCCGATACCGCCTCCGAAAAGCATAAAATGATTGCTGCTGCGATTAAACCGGAAAAAAACTTTGCCTTCATAACATACATCCTGTTTGCTCAAAGACTTGTGGAACTACCTGCTTATCATTCGTACTCTGACAAAGCATAAATTAACGCTTATTGGGCTGATTAAATAAAGCAAAAAATCAAAAAATGCTTATGCGCACCTCCGTTATCAGGCACCCCCAAAAAAGCCTTAAAATCCGGAATTTCTATATATTTGATATGAACAAAATAAAGGTACTTATCGTATAATATTCGTGACTAACAACAAGGGTAATTTGGAATAACATGGTGTATTTCTGACTTCTGCTCCGTTTTTGCGTGATGTTATTTTAAGACGCTGACTCGGAGGCAAAGAAATGAAAAAGTTGCTCCCTACTCCGATCTTTAGCGCGCCGGTTTCTTCCAGCCGAGATTCGTAAAAATACTTGTGGAAGTTGGAACATTATATTTGCGGAAGCTGGATATTTATTCACGCTCTTTTCGGAAAGGAAAAACCATGAAAAGGACGAAAGGATTCACATTAGTTGAACTGCTAGTGGTAATATCGATTATAGCGATGTTGATGGCGGTATTAGTGCCTTCTCTAAACAAGGCGAGAAAGCTGGCCAAAAGAATCGTCTGCTCCCATCACATCCACACC
>JASFHM010000147.1:0-4320 GCA_050123215.1 Phycisphaerales bacterium
CCTGGGCTCCTGTAGCGCAAGGTCCATGGGGTGCTCTTAATAGATGGACCACCGCTGAGTCCCCCGACGCAATCAGCGGAGCAACTCCGATGTCATATCTAAAAGCTGGCCAAATTCGTCTCGATACCGAATATGCCGGTCAGCAAATACCTCATCAGGTTCCGAAGGGGCAGGAAACCAAAATTCTGAAAAGAGTTCTCTACCGGGCTTTACTCTTCGGTCGAATCAGTGGAACGATGGGTGTTACCAGTGCGATTCTTATCTGCATCGGCGGCGTCTATCTTTTCATAACTAAAACAGCCAGCAGGGCTATTATCCTTTCGACCATTATTACATATATTTTCTGGAACGATGTGCTTTACCAGCTTGGCGTCGAGCCTATCCCCGGCGCTTTGCCTGCCGTACTCGGCGGGGGTTTTCTCTTCGGTGCGTTCTTTATGGCCACTGACCCGGTCAGCTCTCCGAAGACAACCCCAGCCCGGATTATCTACGGTTTCATCATTGCCACATCTACTATGGTCATAAGAAACTTTTCCATTTTCAACGGCGGTCTGATGTTCTCGATTCTTATAGGCAATATGTTCGCGCCGATTCTCGATTACGCGGTCAAAACTACCACCGGCAAAATAAAGACAGAACCAAAAAGCTCATGAAACAAAAATTCTGGTATCCTGTTGTTTATATGTTTGTTGTAACGGCTTGTTTTAGCGCCGTGATAATCGGCTTTGCGCAGATGACCAGCGACCGCGTCCAGGTCAATCAGCAGATAGCTTTTGAAAAAGCTGTCCTCGCAGTACTACCGATTGACCAAAGTACTTTGACTAATGATTTACAGGTGCATCAGTACTTCAACGAAAATATTCAGCAACCTTCTCAATCCACCAGCGGTGCTTATACCCTGCACAGAAACAATGCAGTAGCCGCATACGCTCTGCCCGTCGAAGGTCAGGGCTTTTGGGCACCTATCAAAGCTATAATTGGAATTTCCGCCGACAAAAAAACTATCACCGGTTTCGCTGTATACGAGCAGCGCGAAACACCCGGCCTTGGCGCTGAAGTCGCTCAAAAACCTTTTACGAAACAGTTCGATAAGCTGGTTATGGCCGATGGTGACAAACTAATTAACTTCAGACGGCCAGGGGAAAAGCTCGGAGATAACGAAGTCCATGCCGTTACCGGCGCGACGCAAACCAGTACAAGGCTCGAAAAAATAATTAACGACGCCTTGAATAGATGGCGCAAAGATTTGAAAACCCAATGAACGGCAAAAATCAAAAACAGCTTATCCGTGAAGGGCTCTGGACCAACAACCCCGTCTTTGGCCAGGTCCTCGGTATATGCAGCACACTCGCTGTAACCAATCTCGTGCTCAATACCATAGTTATGTGTACCGCTCTTGTTTTCACGTTGTCGTTTAGTGCTCTGACTGTTTCTATTCTTAGGAATCTCACGCCTCGCAATATACGAATGATGGTCGAGACTCTTATTATTGCCTTTTATGTAATCATCGTCGATGTAATACTCAAAGCCTATTGGCCGCAGATGTCGAATAGCCTCGGCCCCTACGTCGGCCTGATTATCACCAACTGCATCGTCATGGGCCGCTGCGAAGCCTGCAGCAACTCGAATCCGCCGGCCGTTGCGTTCATGGATGGCCTGTTCAATGCACTCGGCTATTCTTTCGTATTATTGATAATCGCAACCTTCCGCGAGGTACTCGGAATGGGAACGTTTATTGGTATCGCCGTGCCGTATTTCAGCACCACCTGGGACAAATGGATAATCATGGTCATGCCGCCCGGTGCGTTCTTTATGCTCGCAATTGTAATCTGGATATTCCGTTCGATTCAATTATCTGGACAGGATAAGGACAAATGAAATTTTCACCTGAAATAACCCAGGCATTTATCGTTTGCATCTCTGCGGTCTTTACTAACAATATTCTGCTGAGCTACTTTTTAGGTCTGTGTCCTTTCATCGGCTGTTCGCGCGAGGTCAAGACCAGCCTTGGCCTTGGTGCCGCCGTTATCTTTGTAATGACCTGTACCTGTGTCCTGAACTGGCTCGTCTATCACTTTGTCCTTGTTCCATTCGGCCTTGAATTTTTCCGTTTCATAATGTTCATTATAATAATCGCTGCCTTCGTCCAGTTCGTTGAAATGGTAATTGAAAGATTTTCACCTTATCTCTATCAAAGACTCGGCGTCTTTCTGCCGTTGATAACCGTAAACTGTGCCATACTCGGCGCATCTTTGTTCATGGTAATCCGCAACTATTCTTTAATTGTTACCGTCGGTTATGGTCTGGGTAGCGGCATCGGATGGTTCCTGGCTATTATCGCCATGGCTGGCATAAGACAAAAACTCTCTAACGATTTGGTTCCCAGAGGCCTTCAAGGCCCCGGTATTACTCTCATTATCGCCGGCATCATGGCTCTCGCTTTTATCGGCTTCACCGGTGTACTCGGTTCTTAATTCTGTTCGAATATGATAGTATTAACTTTGCTAAAAACGGTTTTGATAGTAAGTGCAGTTGCAGCCGCTCTTGCGGCTGTTCTGGGTGTCTCCGAGCATTTCCTGCGCAACTACGGCCCATGCAAAATTACCATCAACAAAGAAAAGGAGTTAACCATCGACGGTGGTGGTAATTTGTTATCCGCTTTGATTGAAAACAAAATCTTCATACCAAGCGCCTGCGGCGGCAGAGGCACATGCGGCTTATGCAAATTAAAAGTCCTCACCGGCGCCGGACCATTACTGCCGACCGAAGAACCTTACCTCGATGATAAGGAAAAAGCCGATAATTTTCGTCTCTCCTGTCAGGTCAAAGTCCGTAACGACCTCGAAATAGAAATCCCTTCTGAGTTGTTCAATGTTCGTGAGTACGAATCCAGGTGTACCGAAATTGTAGACCTGACAAACGATATAAAGAAATTTAGTTTCGAGCTGCTCGAAGGTGACACAATCGATTTTATACCCGGCCAGTACATCCAGCTCTTAACTCCTGTTTATGAGAAAAGCTCCGAAGAAGTTTACCGTGCCTATTCGATTGCTTCCGACCCTGCTCAAAAAAACGCGGTTGAGTTAATTATCCGGCTTGTCCCCGGTGGAATCTGTACCACATATTGTTTCGAATATTTAAAAGTCGGTGACACTGTAAAATTCAACGGTCCTTACGGTGAATTCCGACAGAGTGAAACCGACAGTGAAATGGTCTTTATTGCGGGCGGTTCCGGCATGGCTCCTTTTGTTAGTATCCTGCACGACATGAAAAATAGAAACAGCCAAAGAAAAGCGACCTATTATTTCGGTGCTAATAAAGTAGATGAGCTTTTCCTTACCGAGCAGATGCGGCTGTTCGAAAATGACCTTGTCGATTTCAAGTTCGTTTCGGTTGTGTACCAGCCCGACCATGATAAGGACTATAAAGGCGAAACTGGTTTGGTTACCGAAGCTGTTGAACGTAATATTAAAGACGCCTCGCAATGTGAGGGCTATTTGTGCGGCTCACCTGGTATGATTGACGCCGCCGTCGAAGTTCTTAAAAAACTTGGTATGACAGAAGATAAAATTTATTATGATAAGTTCGCATGAGGTTAATGTTCTGTGAACTTTGTGACTGAATATGAAAAAATCACCTGACCAGCAAAAACTCGAACAAGTGCTGCGATCCTCAATGCTCTCCGCTGTCGGTTTTTTGGGAGATGATAATCGTTCGCTGACAGAGATAATCGAAGCTGACCTTACAGAACTTGCGAAATTGAATTTTACGGCCGATCAACTCGCCGAAAAAATGCAGCAGATAACCGACCTTGCGGCGAAAGCTCTCGGCAACTGGGCGCAGATTGACGACACTCATCAGGCAAAAGTTGCTGAAGCCAAAGGCCGTATCCCATGTCCCTGGCCACACCCGGCTTACTTTGCTAAGCGGGTCACCACGCTCAAAGATACCGAAACCGGTGATGAAATTAAATGGTCCGACTTGAATATCCATTTGATTAAAGAGCACAGTTTCTTTGAAGGAAAGGGCAGCCCATTCCGCATCGAGCCAAAACAGTTAATTAGAGCATTGTTTTAAAGCTAAGTTGGTTTATGTGCATTGAAGTAGTTGGCTTTTATCCAGTTGAAATTCAAAATCAAATGTAGCACAACTAATCCCGCCAGCACAAGTCCCGCTGTCTCGTGGAGAATCTCAAACGCTTCATAAGACAGCTTTGCCCTGAGTAATCCCGTGGCGATTTGATTGACCAGAAATATACCAAGGATTGGATTCAGTATCTTAAGCACTGTGTTTCTTTTCATTTTTTTCACCAGTCGAAAG
>JASFHM010000148.1:0-4316 GCA_050123215.1 Phycisphaerales bacterium
CCCGCTCAATGAGTTTTTCGCCGATTGCGATAGTTTCCGGTGATGCAAAGTCGTCCAGCCATTCCCGAAAAGTTATGACGGCGTTTAGTTTACAAAATTTGCCTTCCTTACCGCTTCGCAGAAGCCTCATAATTCTTTTTCCCGTACGGCCGCATCGGTATCCCGCTGTGCAAAAGGAAGTAATATAGCCCGCTTCGGCCAGTTCCCGAACGACCGTGTCGAGACTTCTGGTATCACCAAGCACGAACTGTTGATTGTTTGCCCGCTGCTCACCGAACGTCTCTGCATATCCGCCGATACCAATATTACTGCCAGCGTCGGTTTGAGTACATCCAAGTGACATAACCTCACGACGTATTTTTGCATTTTCCCTGGCTGTTAGAATCATCCCTGTGTATGGAACAGACAAACGAATAACCATCACCAGCTTTTTGAAATCGTCATCATTAACTTTATATTTCGTATCCTGTACGAAAGGCGTATTAGACGCCGGCTCAAGCCTTGGAAAAGAAATCGTGTGGGGCCCAACACCAAATTTTTTCTCAATCTCGATTGCATGGTACAGCAGACCCATAACCTCGAATTTCCAGTCGTATAATCCGAACAGCACACCTAGACCTACATCGTCAACTCCCGCATCGAACGCTCTGTGCATGCAATATAGCCGCCACCGATAATCACCTTTGATTGTACCGGACGGATGGACAGCCCGGTAAGTACCGGGATGATATGTTTCCTGAAAAACCTGGAATGTGCCGATACCGACTTTCTTCAAAACTTTCAATTCGTCTATGGACATCGGTGCAGCATTGACATTACACCTTCGAATCCGGGATACACCTCTGCGACCCTTGACTTCGACGCTGTATATAGCCCTGAGCGTATCAGCAATGTAATCAACGCCGCTGTCCGGGTGTTCGCCGTAAACAACGATAAGCCTTTTATGTCCTATTCTGCCTGTTAGTACCTCAACCTCCTTTTTAACCTTGTCGACGGTTAAGGTTTTCCGTTTAACACCCCTGTTGGAACGCCTTAATCCGCAATACACACAGTCGTTGACACATTTACTGTTCAAATACAACGGGGCAAAAGTAACAATTCGATTATCGTAAACTTTCTTTTTGACCTTGCCTGCGGTCTCAGCCATTTCTTCTAAAAGTTCCGGTTCTTCAACATTCAAAAGACAGGCCGTCTCAAACGGCGTCAATGTCTCGACAGCCATCGACTTGGCCAGTATGTCACGAATCCGACCGGCATCGACATTACTAGTCGAGTTAAGATCGCTGTTTATCGCACGCTCATCTATAAAATGTCTTCCGTCACACAGGTATCTATCCACTTCATTACGCTTAATTCTTTCGTCTATCCAGGGACGAGCGACAACCTCACCAGCTATGTGTGTATAAGTTTTCATTGTTATATCTCATTTACTAACTACAGTTTCTTTCTCTCTGGTAACAATTCCTCTTGGTTTCCTGCTAGTGTAGTGCGTATGCAATAACTCGTGTGATTTTTCGCCCAGCGGACGACCGAGGAATTCACGATAGAGCCTTTGGATTTCAGGGTTCTCATGGCTTCTCCTTATCGTCTTCTGACGGTCACTGTTGTAAAGCGCCTGGGCCCTTGCCGCCAATGTTTTCTTATCCAGCGGCACGCTGTTGGAGCAAGCGTAAGGCTGACCGCCGCCACCGATACAACCACCCGGACAACCCATGACCTCTATGAAGTGATACCTGTCAGGCTCTTTCCTGGCAATATCGAGTACATCGTGAGCATTGCCGAGTCCGTGAGCGACAGCAACCCGAATTTCTTTGCCGTCTATGGTAAGCTTGCCTTCTTTCAAACCATCAAAACCTCGAATAGAATCAATTTCGATATTAAGTAATGTCTCACCTGTAAACAGTTCATACGCAGTACGAATTGCCGCCTCCATCACACCGCCGGTAACACCGAAAATCGTACCGGCCCCGGAAGAAAGTCCTAGCGGAGCATCAAAATCTTCCGGCTTCATATTTACAAAATCAAGACCAGCCGACTTAATCATCCATGCTGCTTCACGGGTCGTTATTACAATGTCAGTGGCTGGCATATTATTCACCTGAAGCTCAGGTCGGGCCGCTTCGTACTTCTTGGCCGTGCAACACATCACCGCAACACTCAGAATCTTCTTCGGGTCAACACCGATTTTATTCGCAAAATACGTTTTTATCATAGCCCCACCCATGCTCATCGGACTCTTGCACGTCGATACATTCTCAATAAGGTCCGGGTGAAACTGCTCCATGCACTTCATCCAAGCGCTCGAGCAGGACGTTATCATCGGCAGCCTGTCGCCCGACTGAAGCCTTTCGAGAAACTCGCTGGCCTCTTCCATGATAGTAAGGTCGGCTGAAAACTGAGTATCGAAAACATAATCGAATCCCAGTTTCCGCAGTGCCGCTGCAAGCTCACCCTGCATATTCCGTCCCGGTGGCAAGTCAAAAGCCTCGCCGATAGCAGCTCGAACCGAAGGAGCCACCTGGGCTACTTTGATAATATTGGGGTCATTGAGCTTTTCGAAAAGTTCCTGCGTATAATTCTTTTCTAAAAAGGCCGCCGTAGGACAAACATTGATGCACTGCCCGCACGTGCTGCAAACACTTTCGGCAAAAGGCTTATTGTAAGCCGGCATTACCACAGTCTCAAAACCTCTGAAAGCTTGTCCCAGAGCGTTTATCCCCTGAATCTCCGAGCATATCCTGACACATCGCCCGCAAAGAATACACTTATTCGGGTCTCTAATAACCGAAGCGCTTGACAAATCTTTCTCATAATGTTTCCTTTCGCCCTCGAAGTGCCTGTGGCGGATACCCATAGCATAGGCAAGCCGTTGCAACTCACAGTTACCATCACGTTCGCAGGTATGGCAGTCATCTGGATGATTATCAAGCAGTAATTCCACAATATCTCTGCGGGCCCGTCGAATCTCCGCGGTATTGGTATGTATCCTCATCCCGTCAGCCACAGGGTAACAGCAGGAAGCAACATAGTTTCTGACACCTTCGACCTGTACAATGCAAACACGGCATGCTCCTTCGATTGAGAGCTCGGGGTGATAGCATAATCTCGGTATGTGATAACCGCACGCATCCGCAGCCTGCATAATCGTCTGGTCGGCATCAACCTTGTATTCTTTATTATTGATTGCTATACTGATTTTTTTATTCATTATTTATCCTATACCTTTACAACCGCACCGAATTTACACGTTTCTAAGCACATTCCACATTTGACACATTTATCCTGATTTATAACGTGTTTGTTTTTCGCAGAGCCGCTTATAGCACCTGCGGGACACGCTCTTTTACACGCTCCACAGCCGACACATTCATCGGTAATCTCATAAGAGATTAGGTTCGCACACACACCGGCACGGCATTTCTTCTGAATAATATGCTCCTCATATTCTTCTCTGAAGTTTTTGATAGTGCTTAGAACCGGATTTGGAGCCGATTGCCCCAGACCGCAGAGAGAAGTCTTTTTAATCATATTTCCAAGACGTTCGAGCTTTTCGATATCACCGTCCTGTCCTCTGCCCTCAGTAATGCGAGTCAGTATCTCGAACATCCTCTTAGTGCCTTCGCGGCAAGGAGTGCACTTACCGCAGGACTCGTTCTGCGTAAATTCCAAAAAGAACTTGGCGATATCGACCATGCAGGCATCTTCATCTACCACAATCATTCCGCCTGAACCCATAATTGAGCCGGCCTCGGCCAGTGACTCGTAATCAACCGGGGTATCAAGATATTCAACAGGTAAACAACCGCCGCTCGGGCCTCCGGTTTGAACTGCTTTGAATTTTTTACCGTTCGGTATGCCGCCGCCGATATCATATACAATCTGTCGCAGCGTCGTTCCCATCGGAACTTCGATCAATCCCGTATTAACTACTTTACCAGCCAATGCGAAAACTTTCGTGCCCTTACTTTTTTCCGTCCCGATAGTTTTAAACCAGTTCGCCCCGTCCATAATTACTACGGGTATATTGGCCCAAGTTTCAACGTTGTTAATCAAAGTAGGTTTACCAAACAATCCCGAAACTGAAGGATAAGGCGGCCGAGGCCTCGGCATGCCGCGCTTGCCTTCTATAGAGTGAATCAACGCAGTCTCTTCACCGCAGACAAATGCCCCGGCTCCGAGACGAATCTCAATGTCGAAATTAAAATCACTCTCAAAAATATTATTGCCCAAAAGCTCATGAGCTTTTGCCTGTTCAATTGCTTTTTCAAGCCTTCTTATGGCAAGCGGATACTCAGCTCGGATATATATAATACCTT
>JASFHM010000149.1:0-4287 GCA_050123215.1 Phycisphaerales bacterium
TGATGTGGGCCGTTATGCGACCGTACCAGCGAAGCAGAATAAGCAGTGTATTACTGCAAAGCCCAGCCATCCAGGATAAAGCCGAGCAGCATCCACGACTGGCTCGACTACTCGTTGGCAGAGAATTCGACCAGCAGCACTGGACCACCGCCGCCGGCTATCACCTTATCCGTTCCAAATACGCCGTAGCGTCAGGCGGCCCGAAGGGCCAAGGATTCAAAAAGGGACCGTTCGTCAAATACGACTTTCTGCCCTACCGAGTTAACGATTTCATCTTCGCCACGATAGCTCATCAGTGGGGCTTTGTTGGCGCTGTGGCGATAATCGTGCTCTATGCAATAATCATTCTTTGTGGCCTCGAAATAGCCGCGAGCAATACTGACCCATTCGCCCGATTGCTCGCCATAGGCATCACTGCCACCTTGGCGGTCGAGGTGATTGTCAATGTCAGCATGACGCTTGGTCTGATGCCGATTACCGGCCTGACACTGCCGCTGGTCAGTTACGGCGGTTCGAGCCTGCTGGCAAACGCCCTGCTTTTGGGCCTCCTGAACAACGTCGGCAGAGCCCGTCCCTTCTCAGTAGCACCTCCAAGAATTTAAAAAAACCGCTGCATCACCGATTCAACATTAACCGACGATTAGTGCTTATTGCAAAACGGCTATCCGTAGTGTAAAAAGCTGCAAATGGTAAAAGGTTTTCGGCAGATTGCGATATTGACTGTGGCCTCCCGAATACTGGGGCTTATCCGGGATATGGCTTTTGCTTTCTTTCTGGGGGCCGGGGGAATATTCGACGGCTGGGCAATCGCATTTAAAATCCCGAATCTGGCTCGGCGGATATTCGGCGAAGGAGCCGCAGCGGCATCGTTCATACCAGTATACAGCCAGGAACTTCAACAGAACCCTAAGCAGGCGAACAAGCTCGCCTACACGATTGTCACCGTAATATTCTTACTGCTGGCCATCATAACTATCATAGGAGAAGGCGTGATATGGGGCTATTACACCTTTTTCAGTAAATATCCGAGCACGGATTTAAAGCTGTCTTTGGCCGGGATAATGCTGCCCTATATGATTCTGATATGCGTAGTGGCAATATTAGCCGGCATCCTGCAGACACATCGCCACTTCGCAGCACCGGCGGCGGCTCCGATTATATTGAACATTTTCATCATTGGTTCACTATGCTTTAGCGGCTGGGTACTTTCGATTCGCCCGGAACGTCTCGTCTTCATAGTAGCCGTAGCTGTAATAATCGCAGGCTTTGTTCAGCTATCGACACAGATTATCCCGCTGCGAAATCGAGGCATCCACATAAGACCCACATGGGAAATACACAGTGAAGCCTTCAAAAAAATAATTTTTATGATGGGTCCGATGATACTCGGCTTGACCGTGACACAGATAAACACACTGGCCGACGATTTAATCGCAGTATGGTTTTCCGGTTCGGCTGAAAAGGGTGAATTTTTTATATGGCTCGGCCGACAGATAAAATACCCGCTCTGGGATGGTGCCGTATCACAGCTTTACTATTCACAACGGCTGTATCAATTCCCATTAGGGGTTTTGGGGATATCACTTGCGACCGCTATTTTCCCCGTAATGAGCAGCGACGCAGCAAAAAAAGATATGGTGGCACTGCGACAGACAATTTCGCGAGGTTTACGTGGAACTATATTCATTGCTATACCAGCAGCAGCCGGGCTTATACTGGTAAAACAACCTTTGATAAAACTGCTCTTCGAGCGGGGCCAATTTTCCTCTTCAGATACTATGATGACTGCTGCCGTCCTTTCTTTTTACGCGATTGGTCTATGCGGCTTTTTCCTGCAGCAGATTGTAACACGGGCCTTTTACTCGATTCAGGATTCGAAGATGCCGGCCAGAACCGCCCTGCTGGCGGTGGTTGTTAATATCATTCTGAACCTGACATTGATTTGGTTTATGGGTGCGCCGGGGTTGGCGCTATCGACTTCCGTCTGTTCATACCTGCAGGTGGTGATTCTGGTTGCCCTTCTGGACAGGCGCTTTGAAGGGCCTATAACACGGGGACTTTTTACTACAATTATCAAAACAGCCATCGCAACTGCAATAATGTACGCGATAGCATCGTTAGTTTTAAAGGCAACCGAACAGATGCCAGCCGGACTAAAATTCGAGATAGCTCGAATTATCGCGGTGGTGCTTTCGGCGGTACTGGTTTATGCAGCAGCGGCAAAAGCCCTTAGAATCGAGATGCTTGGGCTGCTGACGGGGCAAAAATAGCCGTTTTAAGTGCGATACAAGTCCGAAAACATAGTGTTTTTTTGAAGGCTCTCTTGAAGGCTCTATTACCTAAAGCAAGTGCTAAAATTGCCCGATAAAAACAGCATTGCTTTTGTACAACTATGCCGGAGATGTAGATGTTAAGAAAAAGCATTTTGTTGCTTTTGGGGTTGGTTTGTGTATGGACTTTCTGCGCTGCAGGACAGGACATCAGTTACTCTGACAAACTATTCAGTCCGTCAGTTGCTCTGAAGTTCTACGAGCTTGGGTATGAATTATCTAATAAACCCGCAGCTAACATCACCACGCAAACCATTCAGTCGCAGCAAGCGCTTTTGTTTTTCACAGCCGCAACGAAGCTCGACAATCAGGCCGGATATATATTGCCGGATATGATGAAAATAGCGGCAAATACACCTGCCCCGCTGCTGTTGGGGTTGCCCTACCGCCGAGCCCTGCCAAAAGATGTGAATGACCCAAATGCTGCGCCGCCTTTACCGCCTGATAACACTGAGCTGGTACGCACCCTTCTTCGAGCCTATGTAAAAAGCACGGTGGATTTACAGATTGCAAAAGAAGCAATAGACTATCTGCTCGGGCAAATGGATTCTCGTGAGCAGAAAGAACAGCAAATCAGGGAACTCCTAGCCACATTCAAGAATAAAAATGACGTGCTGGAATCAGACCTGCTCACATCGCTGGGGATGCTGATTTTGGAACGCGCAGATGTCAATTCTGCCCAGGCACACTTCTTCGCAGCGATAGATAAAAATAAATACAATCGAGTAGCATTTGCAAAGATTTACGAGCTAAGCGAGGGGTGGATTTTGCCGGCAGCGTATCTTAGTAATTTACGCTACATGCTCGGTGAAAATCCGCTGGATATTGAAACCGCTGTGGCATTCGCAAGCTATGCCGAGCGGTTGCAGCTTTTCGAGCTTGCCGCCGACGGATACGAATACTGCGCTTCGCTTTATGAATACCTGTATCCGCAGCAACCTTTGCCTCGATACATATACTTAGGCCTGGCTTTGAACGCATACAATACTGACAGACACCCACATAAGCCGGTGCATATCGCAGAAAAACTGCAAAAATATGGAGTTGTTGATCTGGTCCTTCAGACGGTAGCAGCCAAAGCAGCCACCAAAACCGGACAAACCGAAAAAGCTCAAAATATTTTAGCCGCTGCCGAGCAGGAGGCCCGGGCAAAATACCAAACAGACCCCGAGCAGCGACAGGCAATAGCCGAACAGTTAGCGTGGTTCTACTGCTTTGGCTCACCACAACCCGGTCAGGCCATCGACTGGGCAAACAAAGCGTATTCAAATGAGCCGAACAATGTCGCTGCCGCATCACTATTGGCATATGCATTTGTAATGAACAAACAAGCTGAATGGGCAAAACCATTTCTTGAAAGTTATCAGTCTAATCCGGTCCTGGACCTGACCAAAGCCAGGATAGAACTCGCCGAGCGGAAGACAGACTTGGCTACCCAGACTCTTACCTCGGTTATAGAATCGGCGCCGGCTTCAATTGAGGCTCATGAAGCAAAAAGAATGCTCAATGAAACCGAAATCGAATATGTCCCGTCAACCGACCCGGGAGTGATAGAAACAGCTCTTGAGGGAACTTTCGGTTCATCTTCTATAGTGCCGGCGTTCCGCGGGCCAAATGAAATAATTGATGCACAGCTTAACATTCGCGGCCACAAATTCGGTTATGGAACCGATTTTGGCGCTTCACTGGTAATCACAAATCTCTCGCCCGAGCCGGTGGTCATTAGTGACTATGGATTATTCAAAGGCAATATCAGAATCGACGCCGTTATAACCGGCGACCTGGATAAGGGCGTATCGAACCTCGTCACAAAAAGAATTTTACCTTCGTCGCCCATTGGTCCGAGCTCAAGTCTGATTGTTCCGCTCAGATTAATGTCCGGCCAACTCAGAGAATTCCTGGCTAAGCATCCGCAGGCATCACTTGAAATCGAGTTTATGGTCTACCTCGACCCCGT
>JASFHM010000150.1:0-4276 GCA_050123215.1 Phycisphaerales bacterium
AAATTCGTATGGCCCAGCTTTCATTCGACCAAGAAGCTTGTCCACGCTCTTTTCTATCTGCTGAACTCTGCCGTATGCAAGTGACGCTGCCAGAAAGCCGGCAATTTCCATGTCGCGCTTATTCGAATATCGGTACACAAATTGCAGCGGGTCCGGCTTTATAAGCTCGAATCGGTTGTACTTTTTGTACAGATTTTCCAGCACATCACGCAGTTGTTGAATTCTGCTACGGTATAAGCGGAGCATCTTTTCTATACACCATCCCCTGGAAAATTGCGATTTTATTACCGTCCTCGTCGGTAACATCTATAGCATAACTGGCTATTTTGCGACTGCACGAAATCTCTCTTGCTTCGGCAAACAGCACTCCTCCCTGAGCCGCTTTCAAATATGAGATATTAGCATTTATCGCAACAGCTACCGTCCCGTGCGAATTCGAAGCTGCCGCAAAAACAAAATCCGCCAAGGTGAATATGATTCCTCCATGTGCAATCGCCACTCCGTTCATATGGTCGGGCTCAAGCTTCACTTTTGCTTTAGCAGTCCCGATACCTACTTCAAGCAACTCGATGCCGCATTTTCTGGCGAAAGCATCCTTTTGTTCGAAGAAGCTCTTTATTTTCTCCATTTTATCACTCTCATTAAAGTTTCGTTCTTAATGCTATGCAAATATACCAATACCATCACACGCAGTCCACAGGTTAAAACCACGCTTAATATACAGGCTCAGGAAAAATTTTGCCAAACAATTGCCTTGCCGATTGGAATCTGGTATATTCACTATCTGGTACTTAAGCTCAGCAACTTGGCGGATTTATCTAACACCTATGGCAACCTGATTATGAAGGAGTAAAATTCGATGGATGAAGACAACAAGAAAGTCGTAATGATTGTCGTAATTGTACTCTGCATTGGATTAGCCGCAGGCATCACTTACTGGACCAATCGAGGTAGCGGCCCCGGCAAAAAAATATCCAGTATTCCCATGGCATGTGCCAATAGTAAGTGTGGTTATACAACTGAACTTACAATTAAGGAATTTAATGAACTCCTGAGCAAAGGACGAGAAGGTGGTATTCCACCTAATCCCGCGTTCCTTGGTCCGTCGGCGCTTGAGTGCCCTGAATGTGGCGAGATGAGTTTTTTAACCGCCAATAAATGCGAGAAATGCGGCGAAATTTTCCTGTCGAATCCCGAGAGTAGAGACTATCCCGACCGTTGTCCCAAGTGCGGCTATAGTACAATGGAAGAAAGAACACAGGCTAGGAAGGAAGCTAGAAAGAAATCCAGAAGTAAAGAATAAACGGTTTGCGCAATCCTAGGCCTTACGCTTTGGGTAATTGCTACACATTCTTTTTCTCTAAATGCGTTATAACTGCATCATCTGAATTCACACAACACCAGTGGTGAGATCGCTTTTCTTTATATGAACATCGCGTTGCGGATATGGTATCGAAATATTGTTTCTGTCGAGTGCCAATTTTACCTTAGTTGTGACATCAAAATACACATCCCAGTAATCAGCCGCCTTGACCCAGGGGCGTACTACGAAATTGACACTGCTGTCGCCCAACTCCGACACGGCAACAGTCATTGACGGGTCTTTTAGTACCCGCTCATCGGTAGCTAAAACGGCCTCGATGACATTTTTGGCTTTTTTCAGGTCGTCTTCATATGATACTCCAACCACCAAATCAACACGCCGTGTCCCATTAACTGTATAGTTCTTGATATTTCCGCCTGTAACCTGTGCATTAGGTACTATAACTCTGATATTATCCGGTGAACTCAGTATCGTATTGAATATCTGAATCTCCTTTACTGTACCGAGCGCCCCTCCGACTTCGACAAAATCGCCAACTTTGAACGGCTTGAATATCATCATCAACACACCAGCGGCAAAATTCGACAGCGACCCCTGCAACGCCAGACCAACAGCTAAACCCGCAGCACCAAGTACAACAGCAAAAGATGCGGTTTCAATTCCCATTACTCCCAGCGCAGCGATTATCACGAATACCAGCAAAGCAATGTATACAAGATTAGTAACAAATTTAATTAACGTCTGCTCTACTTTCGTTTTAGACATTGCCCTGGCAACAGCCTGTGATAGCCACCTGGTGATAATCCGACCGATTATAAACACCACCATTGCAGCTAAGAGCTTAAGACCATAAGTTGACAATAGTCTGACAATCTCATCACCTACGCTGGAAGGGTCCTTCCAATCAACACTCTGTTTTTCAGTCGTTACAGCAATGGCATCAGCTTTTTCAGCGGAGGCCATTTCTTCCTGGCCACTGGCAACCCCTGCAAAGAGCAGCACAAAGCTGAACACGGCCAAAATTAAAAAGGTCTTATTGTTCATTTCTCCTGCCTTTCATTAATAAAACATCATCTACATGGTAAGCTATATTTAAGAAAGGCACCGCAACAGTTAATGTTACGGTGCCTTTTGTATAAATCTGATATCGTTCTTATTCGTAAAGATGCGTTGCTTCGGTTTCTTCAACCGGCCTCTGAATCTGGTCGGTATTCATCGTCACCTTGAACCGCACATCGCCAGGCTTAACAGCCTTGACTACTACGCGCCATTCCGCCTTAGCTTTTGGTGCCAACTTTGCCAGTGGCTGGAAAACAACCTGATTGGCCTGGGAACGACCAGTAGTAGCACCGCTTGATGAGACATACTGCATGTTGTCCTCAAGCGTGCAGACAATACTGATGTTCGTTCCATCGCTTGAACCCTGATTGGTTACCGTGATGACATAAGTGTCATTGGCTCCAAGCTCTATCGGGTCATCGATATCGATTACCTCAAGCAATACTGCAGCAATACCGGTGATAACCGTCTGAGCTGATGCTCTTACGCCTTCGGCACAGGTTGCCGTAGCGGTTGCAACATCCGTATACGTACCGGATTTTTCCGGCATAACAGTCACACTTACTTTACGCGAGCTTCCCGCTGCCAAAGATGCCATCTTCCAGGTAACCTTACCAGCGGCCAACCTCCCACCACCGGTCGCCGAGACAAATTTTGCACCGGCCGGCAGCGTATCCACAACCACAACGTCTTTGGCTACAGCGTCACCTTTGTTGCTGACCATAATGTCATAGGTTATTGAGCGGCCGAGATATCGCCTCATAGGTCCGCTCTTGGCGATTGCCAATACCGGCTGACGAACAACCGTCGTCGTGCTTGCCTCGCTCCGAAGCCCGCCATCTGAAGTGGCCACTGCTTTATTGACATACCGACCTGTCTTTGAAGCCTTGAGTGTCATCGAGAATTCTTTCGACTGCCCCGCCGCCAGCGTTCCGGCATCGAGTGCTATGTTGCGTCTGCCGTCGCTGGTCGTAAGGCCTGTTGGTAACATGTCGGTAATCTTAACGTTGCCTGCCGAGCCGGAACCGGTATTGGTCACTACCATCTTGACCGGTATCGGGTCACACAGCAGCACCTCTGCAGGAGCAGTTTTCGTTAAACGCAACTGTGGCTGAACAACCACAACATTAGCACAGGCAGGAATCACATACGTAATCCTGGCGCAGTGCTTCAGGCACTCGGCATTCTTAGCCATACCCGTAACCTTAATCTTTTGAGTTTCCCGCGGGACCATTGAATCCATTACCCATAACAACTTATTTTCTGCTATCCTGGCAGTCGGAGAAGCTCTTTCGAACTCGAAGTTCTCGTCGAGTACCTCGGTTACTACCACATCAGCTAACTCCATATTCGTCAAGTTCATCACCATAATCTCATAGTCGAATAGGGCGTTTAGCTGAACTTCTTTCGGCATAACCTTCTCCAGCCTCACTATGCCGCAATCTCCGCACGGATACGTTCGTGAGACCGTGTAAGGCCCGCAATCACCTGGCGCTTTCATCGACATCGGTTTCGGCTTGGACATCGGTGCTGGCTTAGGCGCCGCTACAACCATCGGCCTGCAATCCTCATCCCAGAAGAACTTATGGGCAGCATACGGTTCTACCGGCCCTGTTCCCCAGAAGTCATTCCAGGTCTTGCAACTATAACATCCGGTCGCAGTCACAATCATTACCATTAACATCATTTTCAGTATGAATCTTTTCATTGTTAAACCTCCGAATAACAATTTAGAAAAATTTGCACAAAACAACTTATTTTTAATCCACTAATCTCTAGTGAACTTTCGCACTTTTAGGTAGCAAATTTTAATGGTTTATAAACAAAAACATATCGACCAGTCGATGTCTTTATTGGATTTAAAATTAAGACAGGCAGGCCGATATGTATACA
>JASFHM010000151.1:0-4270 GCA_050123215.1 Phycisphaerales bacterium
ACATGGAGATAGATACCGGCGTCGGTTGCACGGGCAATCGAAGAACCAACAACGTTTACAATACCCAGGACGGTTGCTCCTCGTTCTTTTGCCTGTTCGACGGCAGCCAGTGTATCTGCGGTTTCGCCCGACTGGCTTATACATATAACTACAGTGCCGTCTTCAATCACCGGATTTCGATATCTGAACTCGCTGGCGTATTCTGTCTCGGTTGGTATTCGTACAAGTTGCTCGAAAAGGAACTCGCCGACCAGTCCGGCGTGCCAGGCGGTGCCGCAGGCGGTTAGGATAAGCCTTTTGGTTCGAGTAAGCTGGCGCAGGTGTTCATTTATGCCGCCCAGGACGACTCGATTTTCGTGTGTGTCAAGTCGGCCGCCCATACAGGTTTCGAGAGATGCGGGCTGCTCGAAGATTTCCTTAAGCATGTGATGTTCGAAACCGCCCAGCTCTATTTGTTCGAGTGAGAACTCAACTTCTTTGAGCGTTTTAGTAACAACAACGTTGTCAATTGTCTTGGTGCTGAAGCCCTGTGGTGTGATAGTGACCATTTCATTATCGGAAAGATATACTACTCGAGTAGTGTGTTCAACGATGGCTGAGGCATCGGAAGCTAATATGTATTCGTTCTCGCCGACACCCATTATCAGGGGGCTTCCCTTCTTTGCGCCGATAAGTGCATCGGGAAAATCGCTGCAAACTATGGCCAAGCCGTAGGTGCCGTGTATTTCGTGCAGGGCTCGCTGTACCGCTCGCTCGAATCTGCTTTGAGCTTTCAGGTTGCCGTTTTCATCTTTAGCATAGAAATAGCCTATCAGATTTGCAATGACTTCGGTGTCGGTGTCACTGGCGAATTCCACGCCTTCGTTCCGGAGCCATTTCTTCAGCGTCGAGTAGTTTTCTATTATACCATTATGAACGAGGGCGATTTTGCCTGTGTAATCCAGGTGCGGATGGGCATTGGTTGTGTTAGGCTCGCCGTGTGTTGCCCAGCGTGTGTGGCCGATGCCGACTATTTCCTGCGACTGGGGTTTATCGAGAATCTCTTCGAGAACGATGATTCTGCCGCTGGTTTTTTTGACCTTGATTGCCCCGTTGCATAAGGTCGCGATACCAGCAGAGTCATATCCCCGGTATTCGAGGCGTTTGAGGCCCTCGATGAGTACCGGCTGGGCGAGCTTCTTGCCAAGATAAGCTACAATACCACACATATTGTTCTCCGTATCTTACAGTATCGACTGCAATCTATCCAAAACGGCAGTTCAATGAACGTATTTATCAGGGACAGAATTTTAGCAAAAAAAACGTCTTCGGGCAAGGCTGAGTCTAATCCTAATTATTGAGATTTGACTTGGAGGCTTCGATACGCTTTAATGATTAGCTGGGCAAGGTTTTGGGGTCCATCGTGTTTGAGTGAATTCAACAGGTTGCAAAAAATTATGATAGTTGTAATTGATTATGATGTTGGAAATGTAAAAAGCGTTTGCAATGCTTTTGAGCATATCGGTTGTCCTGTGAAGCTCAGCCGCGATGTGCAGGATGTCGAGTATTGCTCCGGGCTGGTGCTGCCGGGCGTGGCGGCGTTCGGTTATGCTATGAATGCACTGGGAGATTTGGTTGATTTAATCAGGAAAGTTGTCAGCCAGAGCAAGCCTTTGCTTGGAATTTGCGTTGGCTATCAGCTTCTCTTTGAACGAAGTTGTGAATACGGCGAGCACGAAGGGCTGGGATTAATATCCGGTGACGTTGTAAAACTTCCCGAGGACAAGACCATACCACACATGGGCTGGAATTCGGTCGAATTGCCGGAAGGTATGGACCTTTTTGCGGGTCTGGGACAGTCGAAACATTTTTATTTTGCCCATTCCTATTATTCGAAAGTAGCGGACAGCGAGGCGAAGTTTGCTTATACCTATTACGGATTCGAGCTGCCGGCCTCGGTGCAGAAGGGTAGTGTTTACGGTACTCAGTTTCATCCGGAAAAGAGCGGGCCGAACGGTCTTGCAGTGCTTCGTAATTTCTACAGTATTTGCGAGAAGGGCTAAAGAATATGCTGGCAAAGAGAATTATTCCGTGCCTCGATGTCAAAGATAACCGCGTGGTTAAAGGAATAAATTTCCTGAATCTCCGTGATGCTGGCGACCCGGTCGAGCTTGGCGCCAGGTATAGCGATGAAGGAGCGGACGAATTAGTCTTTCTCGACATCACAGCTACTATCCGTTCACGCAAAACTATCGTCGATATGGTTGAGAAGGTGGCGGAAAATGTATTTATTCCTTTTACTGTAGGCGGCGGTATTCGGGGCATGGAGGATTTCGATATCCTTCTTAGAAGCGGGGCTGAAAAGGTCTCTGTTAACACCGCTGCGGTTGATAATCCAAATTTGCTTAGTGAAGCGGCGGGCAAGTTCGGTAATCAGTGTGTGGTCTTGGCAATCGATGCGAGACGCAGCAAAGACCGACCCGGTCATTGGCAGGTGTGCGTCAAGGCCGGTACCGAGCCGACGGATATAGACGTTGTCGAGTGGGCGGTTAAGGGCGAACAACTCGGCGCCGGTGAAATACTGCTTACGAGTATGGATGCCGACGGGACAAAGGCTGGCTATGATAACGAACTCAACAAAGCGGTATCCGATGCTGTGAACATTCCAGTTATTGCATCGGGCGGAGCGGGTGAGCTTGAGCATCTCTATGATGCTATTGTTGACGGCGGGGCAGAAGCGGTCCTGATGGCATCAATAACGCATTTCGAGGAATGCTCGATACATGATATGAAAGAATATCTTGCCGGCCGGGGTATTCCGATGAATCTGTGAAATGCGTCAGAAGCTATTGTTCCGAAGCAGGTAGGAATCTTCTATTCCAGTTTGAATCGGTTGGATGCAGGGATTTGACAGCGGTTGTCTGTGATATGCGATAGCGTTTTAGAATCTTCTTGAATTCGACACCTTTAAGGCGGTCGAAGCAGTCAACGGTTATCTGATACTTGTGGTTTCTTCTTTCATCCGGGTCGCTGGTAGTTTCAGCTTGTTGTAAAGCAGTTTGTTCTTTTCGAATCTCTGCGAAAAAGTCCTTCCAGAAATCGCCTCTGTATTTATTTTCACAGACCCAGAGTATATAAGCGTGAATTCGGTCACAGAGGTTCGGTGGAATATCGCTCGGAAAAACATATCCGTTCTTTATGTATTGCTGGAAGGTTTTCTTTTGCGTGGCTCTGGTGTCAGCGAGGTTCCTTCTTAGAATTGGGTTGTTTGCAATTTTCTTTGTGACCGTTATACCGAGGTTCCAGCCGACCATTTCCCATCCGAATTGTGCGCCGGCATGGCCGTCAAAATTGTGGGCTATTTCTTCAATGTAACCGACAAGATGCGGGACTTTGTGTTGTGTCCATTCCTTATGAGATTCGAAATTCAGATTATCATAGCTGTACCAGATTGTACAGTTACTTGTCCCGCCTTTAGCGTGCTCATCTTTCGGTGGGAAATGGTATACAACGATTTTGTATTCTGTATGTAAGCCCACAATTTTATAAAGTTCATCATAAGCTCTGACCAGGTAATCGAAGATAATTTTGGCCTGAGTTTCTTTGGACTTGGGGGCGAAGAGCCTTACGTAAGGGTTGTCCAGTAAGACAGCCGGTTCTCCAATCTGCTTTTCATACAATTCTACAGTTGGGAATTTAAGTTTTGGGTTCAGGGGCGGAGGCAATTCCGACAGTTCTTTATTGCTTAATAAAATGTTTCTGAAATTGAGTCCATCGCCGGATAGGTGGATAAGGGATATAACGTTCTTACCTTTTTTGAAATTAAAGCTGAAAGTGTCTTTAACAGGTTGGTACGGCTGTTTTTCTGCGAGGATGCAGGTGCTTTTTCCTATCAGGTTCAAATTGCCGTTGCCATATGCTTTGAACTTTTCAGTTCCGCTGCCACCTCCGTCCCAGAGGATGTAGAGAAAGTATGTACCCTCTTTTTCAAGATTGAAGGATAACTCAATTTCCTTGATGTGTTCTCTGCCGCTTGCGAGATGACCAAGGCCGGTGGGGCACTGAGCAGTATCGGCTGTCAAATCGACCGGGACTCGGCCGTTCTCAATCGGGTAGAGTTTATTGGTTGGCTCGAAATATCCACTTGAGCCGATATCCCAGAGTATTGTTTGGCTTTGAGATTCGGCAAAGGCGTTTATGGTAAGACAAGTGGTGGTTATTGCCGTAAGTATTAGAAGTCATCCCAAAACCCTCCTTAGGAGAATAAGGATGCAGCCAAGCTGAACCATAG
>JASFHM010000152.1:0-4267 GCA_050123215.1 Phycisphaerales bacterium
TGTACAATTTCCGGTAACATGCTTACTGGCCAGAAAGCCGAGGGTGCTGGAATTTACTTGGGGAATGGCGACGATTATCTGTGGTATCAACAGTTTAAAATAGTAAATTGTACTATAACAGACAATATTGCAATTGCTACCGCTGGTATCAGTAAGGGTGGAGGTCTTTTTTGTGAAAGAAGCGTTTCTCCTATTTTGATTAACTGTAAAGTCTCGAATAATTCCGCCGATAAAGGCGGGGCAATGTTTTTTAAAGATTGTAATCCAACTCTCGTTAATTGTTTGGTTTCAGGCAATATTTCTGCTCCTGACTACGGATGTATTTGCTGTGATGATGCAACTCTGACCTTTGCCAACTGCACGATAGTTGGAAATAATACTTTTGTCCTGGAAACTCGTAGAGGCATCTTTACAAACTCGATTATTTACAATAACAATCCTTGCAATCCCTTACAGCAGATTAAGAGGAAGCCGTATACTTCTTATAAACCGCAAGTTAGTTACTGCTGTATTCAAAACGGCTGGCCCGGCCAAGGTAATATCGATACCGACCCCTGTTTTATCGCAGCCGGATATTGGGATCCGAACGGAACACCAACAGATGCCAGCGACGATTTCTGGGTTGAAGGCGATTATCGGCTCAGGCGGAAATCAGCCTGTGTCGATTCAGGCGACCCTATGGTTTACATAATGCATCCGATAGACCTGGCTGGAGAACCTCGATTCTCAGGTGCATGGGTTGACATAGGAGCTTATGAATTCCAGGATATCCCGGCATTCGAAGCGCAACTGAAAATTATCCCGGACAAAATAAGCCCAAAGAGTAAAGGCTGCTTCATTATGGCTATCCTTACTCTGCCGCCCGGAGTAAATATCAGCGAAATTAGCCATGAACCGTTGGTATTCTATCCCGGCGGAATTGCTTCACTTAATTGGTATCCATGCTGGAATAAGCTCATCGCAACCTTTGACCGAAGTACAGTACTCTCTGCTTTACCTGATGCTGGAACTGTCGAAGTTGAAGTCATAGGTCTGCTCAGCAACGGCCAATACTTCTACGGCACCGACAGCCTGCGTGTGATGGAACGGCATTGGCCTTGGTAATACCGGTGACGATAGTCGCATTGCTGGCTGGTTAAGCTTTGTTGTGAAAAAAGGTTGCATCAAGGTGGCCCCGCCTCTATAATAACCAATTCGGCTTTTACGGCTTGGGTCTATACCGGCCGGTCGATTGTGGGGCTGAGACATACCTCAGCCGATGTTAAGATGTTTGTTGGAAAGGATTTGGCTAAATAATGTTAACCAAGGAAAAAAAGAAGAAAATCATCACTGATTTTGAGACCCATGCGGGAGACACCGGCTCACCCGAGGTGCAGATTGCCATTTTGACCGAGAGGATTAACGAGCTCACCGAGCATCTCAAGGAGCACAAAAAGGACCACGCATCGAGACGGGGGCTGTTGAAGATGGTCGGGACAAGGTCGGCACTGCTCAAGTATGTAAACAAAGCCGACCCCAACCGTTATCGGCAAATCATATCTCGTCTGGGTCTGCGAAAATAATCACGTGCAAATGGATATTGGAAAGTTGACTTCCACACCTTACGGTTCCGGATGGAACCTTATTTCATTAAGGAAAGAATATGTCGGAAATTCGCAGAGTTGAAAGAGAAATTGGGGGCAGAAAGTTATCAATCGAGACAGGCCGGATTGCCAGGCAAGCCGACGGCGCTGTTGTTGTTCAGTACGGTGATACAGTAGTGCTGGTTGCCGCGGTAACCGCACCGCCGAGATTTGATGATATAGATTTTTTCCCGCTAAGCGTCGAGTACAGAGAAAAGCACAGCGCCGCGGGCAAGTTCCCCGGCGGTTTTATTAAACGCGAGGGCAGGCCAAGTACCAAGGAAACCCTCACCGCAAGGATGATCGATAGACCCATCCGGCCGCTCTTTCCGGAAGGCTACGTTCAGGAAGTCCAGGTCTTCGCTTCAGTAATGAGTTTTGACGGCGAGAACGACCCGGATATTCTCGGTATGATTGGCGCAAGTGCAGCTTTGTGCATCAGCAAGATACCGTTCCAGGGTCCAATCGGTTCCTGCAGGCTTGGCAGACTGAACGGCGAGTTTATTATTAACCCCACCCATCAGCAGCTCCCCGATTGTGACCTGAATCTGCTTCTCGGCGGCAGAAAAGAAGCCATCAATATGATTGAAGTCGCTGCTAAAGAGCTGCCCGAAAATGTAATCGCCGATGCCGTTGCCGAAGCCCATAAAACCGTCGGCGAAATCTGCGATATGATTAGTGAACTGCAGGCCATGGTTGCTCCTGAGAAAGAAACGCCGCTTCAGGAGTTTGACGAGGACCTCTACGCCAAAATCAAATCTGAATATGAAAGCCAATTG
Source organism: Phycisphaerales bacterium (assembly GCA_050123215.1). GTDB lineage: Bacteria > Planctomycetota > Phycisphaerae > Sedimentisphaerales > Anaerobacaceae > CAYMOE01. The sequence continues at coordinate 2,402 of JASFHM010000152.1, forward strand.
GCCCAGTTAAAAGATATAAGTGACAAAAAGCAGCGCAACACCGGCGTCAACGAGCTGTATGAAAAAGTGTTTGAGAGCTATTGTGGCGATGAAAGTGATACCGGTGATGAGTCTAAGCCCGACCGGGTGATGGTAAAACGAATGCTTCATAAGCTCGAAGGCGAGGTTCTCCAGAAAAGACTGCTCGAAGGCAAACGCTCGGACGGCAGGGGCTATCAGGACCTGCGAAATATTGACTGTCAGGTCGGCGTTCTTCCGCGCGTACACGGCTCAGCTTTGTTTAGCCGCGGTGAAACCCAGGCCATGGTGGTGGTGACTCTCGGCACCGTACGAGATGCGCAGATTATTGACGGGCTGCTCGAGGAATATACACAGAACTTCACACTGCATTATAATTTCCCACCGTTCTCAGTCGGCGAGGTCAGACCGATTCGAGGACCCGGTAGACGCGAAATCGGACACGGCGCACTGGCAGAGCGAGCGCTCGAACAGGTCAAACCACCCGAAGATAAGTTTGCCTATACCATTAGGTTGGTTTCGGACATAACCGAGTCAAACGGTTCAAGCTCGATGGCTTCAGTCTGCGGCGGGTCGCTGGCACTTATGGATGCCGGTGTACCAATCACAAAACCAGTAGCCGGCATATCGATAGGAATGATAAGTGACGGCAAGGGCCGGTATGAACTGCTTACTGACATCCTCGGCGAAGAAGACCATTTCGGCCTGATGGATTTCAAAGTTGCCGGAACCACAGACGGTATCACCGCTATTCAGCTCGATATAAAGGCCGAGGGCCTGGCTGAAAATATCATGGTCGAAGCGCTCGAACGCGCAAGAGTCACTCGTCTGCAAATACTCGATATAATGTCAAAAGCAATTGAAAAACCACGTGAGAAACTCAGTACTTACGCTCCGAAGCTGGTTAGTATCGAGATTGACCCGCAGTTGATTGGTAAAGTCATCGGCCCCGGCGGAAAGATGGTAAAGAGTATCCAGGAGCAGACCGGAACTACCGTCGAAATCGAGGAAGACGGAACAATCTATATCAGTTGTGTCGGCGGTGAAAATCATCTCGTAGCCAGAGAGATGATTGAAGCTTTGACAACTCCGCCCCAGGTCGGCAAAATTTATCCTCAGTCAAAGGTCGTTTCCGTTAGGGAATTCGGCGCATTCGTCGAGATAGTACCCGGCGTCGAGGGTCTTTGCCATATCAGCGAGCTCGACAGCGGCTATGTCAAGAACGTCGAGGATGTTTGCAAGGCAGGTGATGTAGTTCCGGTCAAGCTGCTTTCTGTCGACGACCAGGGCAGGTACAAACTTTCGAGAAAGGCCGCCTTGGCCGAGATGGAAGGAAAAGACAAAAAGGACGCCGAGCCGGTCGAACAGAAAAAATAGTTCGGCCGAAACTCACAATCAGAAACCGGCCGGCTCATCGCTGATACGATAGTCGGCTTTTTTGTTGGTTTTGCCTGTTTAATCTTTTACGGGCACTTCATATGAGTAACGAACGAACTGTATCAGACAAATCCAGCCGGCAGCAAAACCAGCTCGCCGACCTTACGAAGCTCACCGGCGAACTCGCTCACGAACTCAAAAACCCTTTATCGACGTGCAAAGTGAACCTTAAGCTGATTGCGGAGGAGTTGGATGCGCTGGCCGCAAGTGGAGAAGGATTGGGGCATGGTTTTGCCAGGGCGCGGAGAAAGCTCGGTGTGGTTCAGCAGGAGACCGACAGGCTCGAGCGTATACTGGAAGGTTTTCTAAAGTATGTTGGTCGACCGCAGGTTAGTCTGGCCGAGGTGGATTTGAACGAACTGGTTGGTGATATGGTCGATTTCTATATGCCACAGGCCACAAGCCACGGTG
>JASFHM010000153.1:0-4263 GCA_050123215.1 Phycisphaerales bacterium
TGAGTATATAGAGGTAGGGACCTATCCGCTGTGTCTGGCCCGGCGCCGTGAGGCTGGGATGCGTGATGCCAACTTTTTCGTATATGGGTAATTCCCATTGACTGACCTGTTCATTCAACAAGCCTTCCCGTTCTACAATATCTAACATCTCCGAGGCCTGCAGTTCTATGTCGTTCCAAAGCCCGGCAGCACCACTGTCTGCAACGATATAGTAGTATTTCAACTTGACGTATCTGATAGGTAAATTATCGGGGTCTATTTGAGTAACCCCCTCCCAACAACCCCTGGTCTGCGGCCATTGTTCAGTCTCAAGATAAATGTCTATAAGCTTGAAGAGCATCTCTGTTCTTAGCTTATCATCCTTCGCTCTGGCTTTTGCGCGCAGATAGTTCTTCTCTGCTCGTTTGTAATCTTTAACTTCCCAGGCAGCATCACCGTCCTTGATAAAATACTCAGGAGAACGGCTTAAGTGCAGCACTACTAACACAGCCACGACTACAAAGAGCATAAAAACAACTGAGCCGATTAAAGCTACTTTCTTATTCAATCGCCTTGCCATTAGTATTCCTTTCCCGGCATATCTCTTATAAAGAACAAAACGCTGTTTACGCACTACGTGAAACCACGTGTTACTTTGTTATCCGTTAGTGATGTCAGGCCAATGCTCTGTTTCCAAAATAGGTAAGATAACAGCTAAAAGTTTCTCACTTAATTTAATAGCATCCTTCATTGTCGGAGCTTCGTTATTCTGGTTGAATACAATTTCGACCTTGGAAAAGTACGAATGTTTGGACCTGATATTCTTAGCTAAAGCAATTCGAGCTTCCGTTCTGGAGTTAACATACGCGCCGTTGGCGTTGAAAAAATATAGTACCGGGAATTCAGCTCGAGGCTGCCAGATACTCGTGCTTTCGCGGCCAAACACTACGTAACGACCAGGAATTTGCTGAGTTTTTTCAGTTGCCAGCTGTGTACTAATCCCGTCAGACCCCATTGTTCTAACAACGTTAAATGTGATAGGGTCGGAGCTTTGCTTCCGGAATCCCCCGCCAGTGTAACACTCTTCAGGAACATGTGGCACAGCATCCGGCTTATCGTAATAGGTAATAAAGACCATGCACTTTTTCGCGGTGCTGTCCTCCGGAGCTTCGGTATCAAACACAATCCACTGTATGTAGTCTTCTGTACCAAGACTTTTGAGTATCTCCTTGTTCTCAATTTCGTATTTATCCAAAACCTTGAAGGATTTTAACTTCTGTTCATCAAGGAGATCCAGGGACTTCTTAAGAGGAATAGGCTCCTTTTCGAGCCAAAGCCGAAAGTAGCTCTCGATAAAAGACATACCAAGGCTACCCATACCAAGCACGATGATGCAGAGAAGAAAAGCCGGTTGCAGATAAGATTGCAAAGCGTTTTTCATTGTATGCTTTTGCCCCCATTTCTGCGAACAATAATGTCTTCTTTAATCGGCTTGAGTCGCTCTTCGTCAACAAATATGTTTGTCATAAACCAGGCCAGACAGCCATACAAAGCAAAAGCTATCCCTAACATGGAAAGTCCAAGCAGGTCGTGATATATACCCTGCGCGTATTTGGGGTTTCCGAAAACATATATGAATCCGGTAACAGTGACCCTGACTATGTTACACAATATGGCAATTGGGATGGTACTGGCCAACAGGACAAGCCTGTGCCAGATAGGTCTTTTGTGCAGATATGCCATAGCCACACCAAGTGCCAGAAACGCCATAAGTAACCGCATGCCGCTGCAGGCCTCAGCTACATCGAGAGAAGGCTCAAGGAGTTGACCTTTGTATACCACATCAACAATAACTCCGGTTGCTGTAGCTTCTACATCTTTGACCATATCCAAAAGAGTTGCTGAAGCAGTAGCCGCCCATATTCGCATTGGTATAGTAACAGCGCGATAATAACGGTCGGGAAGCGGTACCGCAAAAACCAAATAAGCAACCGGCAACCATGTATACTTGACCAGTTTCCATCCGCCAAGAAACAGCACTATTGCACCGAGAGTAGCAATCATCGACAGCGGGCTGAGATATCCAAAACCTATCTGGATTACATTCAAGGGGTAAAGCAGTATGCCACAAATCAGAAAAAACAACCCGAGATAATTGGGTTTGGTCCTAAGATTTAAAATCTCACTCTTGGACTGCTGGAGAAAGTACAGACTAAACAGCGGTATAAGAAATCCATGAGACCAACTGGTGTCATCTATCCATCGTTCGATAATCCTGTCGATCTCGACTTTGTAGAAGAAATAAAAGAGCGTAGCGATTATAACGATTTTGATGTAGTTGTGCAGGCCGAGCTGGCCCCACTTTGTCCGGATATCAGTTTCTGATACCGCTTTAGCATTTAAGGCAGCAATTTGTTCTGTCATGACTTGAACAACACACTAAAACAACCAACTTGGTATGGGTCTACTGGTTCCATAATCTCTGTCGGCGAAGTTGCGGTCGTAGATAAATGCGAAGCCATAGCTGGCTCTAAAGGAATTCCTAAGCACCGCCCGCCATCTGGCCGTTGGGTGTGTTCCGACATTTACCAGGTCGTTGGGCTTGATAAAGAAATCCGGCTCTAATCCTTTTGCTATTTTCTGAAGGTCAACCATAACCGTTTCTTCCTTATTCTTGCCTATACGTCTGGTTACTTCACACCGTTTCGGCCAAGCCAGAGGGCCAAGCCCTCCTGCCGCAGCAATAGCCATTTTTAGAGTCATAGGCCTTCCAGTGAGGTTAATATAGCCCTGACTATTAACATTGCCCATGATAGCGAATTCACCAATAATATCAAGCGGTACATGTACTGTATCACCGGGCCTGATTACGATGTTATAACGAGGGTCACCTCCAGCCAATTTGTCCGATGGTACCCTAATAACTCTGGTTTGCGCAGCCCCGACTCCCATTTGCTCCCAGTCGAATCGTGCAGGGATTTGCTCTCGGAGTGGTTGCGTCGGCGGTTCAGCCGGAATGTATTTGTAACTCGGTCGCTCTTTTGGTTCAGCAGGTCCAACCTGTACAGGAACCCACTTGCCTTCTCTGAACACCCATTCAACTCTTCCCGCCTGATCGTTCTCAACTAAGGATACTATCCTGTCACTGGCTCCGGAATCAGATAATCGCTCACAACTCATATCTGCGGCACCTTCAAAGCCCTGTGGAGCAGCAACATCCGTCAGCTCTTTGGAATTTACCATCTCAGTCGATGTAATTACCAAATTACTGTGTGGTCGGTTTAGATGCGCTCTCGGAGCAATTATCTCAAGCATCTCTTTTTCCGGAACTTTAACAGGTTGTGTTTCTTCAAAGGCGTTTGGCTGACTCTGCCTGTCATAAGCAAGCTCATTCTGGGTCATAGCTCTGGTAACATATATGTAGCTCATATTGAACTGAGCTGATACGCCGGCGATTGCTAAGGCGTCGTTGAGTCTAAAGTCATACCTTGGTATAGAATAACGGCCTGCATTTGGAACACCGTTACCGAGTATTGAAAAAGTTCGTCTTTCAGAACTTAACGAGATGACAGTGACAAGCGGTTCTTTTAATATACTCGGTGAAAGTATTCGCTCGATTTCCTCCTCAAGCTGCGATTCAGTGAGCCCGGCAACTTCTATAACCCCAACCTCCGGTATAGATATCTTCCCAGTTTCTGTTACAACGTAATTATCAGTAAACGTTATGCCTTCCTGGAGCAACTCAAAGACAGATATTCTAACAACATCACCGGGAGCAAAAGCGTAGTCGGTTTCGAAAATCATTATATCGATAGGTTTAGGGTCTTCAGAACCCACCCATTCGGATGCCTTTTCATCTGCAACACCAAGTGAATCCAAAATCACATTTACAGCTGGGACCGGCCTGAATCTGCCGACTTGTGTCGGGTCCCAGAATTCATCCTGGCAGCCGCTAAGGACCAAAACCATCAACGCAAGTACAACAATAATCTGGGCAACCAATACTCTTCGGCGAATACGACCATCAATCATTTGAAAACACAGCCTCCGGTTATCAAAAAACACCCCTTACGGGCCCTAATTGCACGATATACGTTGATTTTTATCGGTTCGCATCCGTATGGGCTTAACTTTATTAAGTCCTTAACAGTTAACACCATAAGCTAAAATCATTCCCTGATTGACTTGCCCGTATCCCGCCGGACACATCCGTCTGAAGCGACATTGCTACCGAAGGCCCCCATTGAGACAAAAGCCTCCTCCAACCTTCACAACCGCTGTTTA
>JASFHM010000154.1:0-4221 GCA_050123215.1 Phycisphaerales bacterium
ACCGCAGGATTGACTATCACAATATCAGCCTGCTGAAAATCTTTTTCGCTATGGCCTGCCAAATGATATTCGATGTCCGGGTATTCTTTGAGCTGTGCTATCGAGTCGCTTAGCTGCTCTGCGTCAGCCAAATCAGTAACGACTACTTTTGCGCCCCGGCTGGCTGCAAAAGCGGCCGAATCCGCACCTCCGCCGAATCGCCCCAGCCCCATGACGAGCACCTTCTTTTGTTTTAAGAAAGCGCTATCCATCTTTTTGCTCTGCACTGACACTAACGATAGAATTCGTATCCGCCGGCACCATGTAGAGGGTCATCCGACCCTGCGCTATATCGACCGCGCTAATTCTTACCTTTTTATCTTCTATTTTTAATACCGGGTCAAAAGGTTTGCCTTCCAAAACGGCTGCAAATATTTTCTCCGACCATCTGTCGGGCTTAGGCTCTCTATTTGCCATCTCGTTCTCATACAAACCCTGTGCCATGACCTTTGCCAGAACAGTGACATTCAAGGCACCTACCTTAATGTTTCTCACGACCAGATTGAGCATACCATCTTCATCGGTAAAGGCCGTGCCGCTAATTGTTACCAGGATCTCTAATTGGGCCGAGTTCACCATGCCGCGAAGTATTATTGTCCCCGGTTCGAAGATAATTTCTGGAACGGAGATGCTCACGCCACCGGCTTTTTGCGGCCATTTGAACCGTGCCACAATATCGTTAATTCCATCCTGGCTTATGACCAGCTCGAACGGCTCTTCGCGCTGTGCACCGTTGTACAAATCACGGCTTAGAACATGTGTCAGGTATTTGCTGACTTCGCTGTTTTCTATCGGTTCGGGTTGAATGAAGTCCGCAGGTTTGTGCAATAACAGCACGAATATACCTGCCCCAATCACCATGATACCGCAAAGCACCAAAAGCGCGGCTCGGAGCTTGTGGGGACGACGCTTTCCCGGCTGTCTGCGGAACTGTCGGTTCGCTATCGTTCTAAATTTCACCTGTTTGCACTCAATATCTTAAGTTCTGCCTTGCCCAAAACGTTCCGTGTGATTATAGTAGCTGATTCTTTAGTTGAAAAGATTCTATTAGAAGGAGCAGCAATGGCGAACAATTTTGCCGACCGTATCACCGAAGCGGTAAAGAACAAAAAGACATCTCTGGTCGTAGGGCTCGACCCGGTTTACAACAGGCTGCCCGAGGTTATCAGAACCCATCGTGATATGAACGATGAATTCGATGCCGCCGCAGCAGTTGATGCAATTTTCGATTTCTGCCGGCAGGTTTGCCATATCGTCGCTCCGCTGGTCCCTGCAGTGAAAATAAATATAGCTTTCTTTGAGAAATACCTAGCCGAAGGCATCGAGACCTATTATTCGCTGATAACTGAAGCCGAAGACTTAGGTCTCGAAATTATCGGTGACGTCAAGCGAGGCGACATTGGCCATACCGCTGAGATGTACGCGGCCGCTCATCTTCAAAACCCTGAGCTTGTCGGGCTGGAAGGTACTATCACACCCGATGCGGTCACAATAAATGGCTTTGCCGGCGTTGAAGGCATAAAGCCCTTTGCCGATATGGCCAATGAACAGGGTAAGGGCGTCTTTGTCTGGGTCCGCTCAAGCAATCCCGGTGCTGCCGAAATTCAGGATATCGCCGACGCCGATGGCAAAAAGGTGTACGAAACAATCGCCGACATCGTCAATTCCGTCGCCTGCGAACCGCAGCGAATCGGCACCAGCGGCTACAGCAATGTGGGGATGGTCATAGGCGGCCTGTCAAAAGAAACCGCCGCCGATATCAGAAAACGATACGACAAAATATGGTTCCTCGTGCCAGGCTTCGGTTCTCAGGGTGCCTCAGCCGATGACTGCGTAAGGCTGTGCAAACCCGACGGTACAGGCGCTCTGATTAACGCCTCACGCTCAATCATATATGCCTATGAAAAACCGCAGTATAAAGAGCAGTTCGGTGACGACTGGAAAAAATGCATCGAACAGGCCGCAACAGATGCAAAGGTCGAATTGGCAAAAGCCATACAGGGTCTGCTTTGATATCAAAGCAACATCGCGCTTTACCAGCCTAAAAACAGCCATTATCGCAAGCCTTCGCAATCCCGCATTCGGTGCTGAAACCGTCTCTCTACCCCGATTCCGACTAAAAAAATGGCCGGTTTACCAAAAAAATCATTGCCGAGCACTCAATTGACGATTACTATCTATAGGTCGTCGCTAAAGGGCGACGACTACCAGAGCTTAGAATTTGCTTGTAAAGGTGTCGAAAATGGATTTTGCAGGGTCGATGAGCCGTGAAGGATGAGCGCAACATTATGGTTGCGCGGCGGAGCCTTTGCGACGGCGCTGGCTTGGGTATGGATGTTTCTGCTTCATTGGCGGCCGACGTACGAAGTTTTTATTCGCGGAGGTGGCTGATGTAGGTATAGGATAAAAACTTTGTTTGTCTTAGCTGTTCTTGGAGTGGAAACCTTGTTGTGGGTTTCCATTTTTTTTGTACTTAGTATTTTAGGAAGACAAAAAAGTGAACCAGGAATTAATAAGGATTGTTGAGAACATAGCACGGGACCGAAATATCGATAAAGAGTCGATATTTGCTGACCTGGAAGAGGCTATGGTATCAGCGGCCAGAAAACACTTCGGCCAGCCCGATAGCGACATCGCCGTCAATATTGACAGGAGCACCGGAGAGGTGACCGCCTTCAAAGATGGGCAGCAGATTGATATAAAGCAGCTCGGCAGAATCCCCGCTCAGACAGCCAAGCAGGTGATGATTCAAAAAATTCGCGCCGACGAAAGAGAGAGCATCTACGCTGAGTTCAGCCAACGAAAGAACACAATTGCCAGCGGCATTGTCGTACGCTATGAGGGGGGCACGTTAATAGTCAATTTGAACCAGCGAGTCGAGGCATTTTTACCGAAGTCTGAGCAAATTATGGGCCAGACGCATCGGCCCAGTGAAAGAATCCGATGCCTCATTCTCGACGTGAAGGAAATATCCAGTCAGGTTAAAATCATACTTTCACGAACCCACCCGGAATTTATCAGAAGATTGTTTGAGCTGGAAGTGCCCGAAATCGCCGAAAACATCATTGAAATACGCGCGCTGGCACGCGAGGCAGGATACAGAACGAAAGTCGCGGTAGCTTCTCTGGATGATAAGGTGGACCCCGTCGGAGCTTGCGTCGGTGTTCGAGGAAGCAGAATAAAGAACATAGTCGACGAGTTGGGCGGTGAAAAAATTGATATCGTTCGCTGGAACGAATCATCACAGGTCTTAATAACCAACGCCCTGATGCCCGCCCGCGTGAGCGAAATCGCCCTGTGTTTCGAGCTCGGCAGAGCTACGGTAGTTGCCGACGAGGACCAGCTGAGCCTCGCCATCGGCAAGCACGGACAAAACGTCAGGCTTGCTGCGAGATTAACCGGATGGGACATCGATATACTAACGCCGGATGAATACAACGACGGCATTGAACGACTGACAAAATGTGTAAAGGATACGCAGATTCAGGATGATACGCTGGTTGATAAACTCATCGCACTGGGCATTATTTCCGTAATTGATTTGGACGATGTCGGAACCGAGCCACTGGTGAGTGAACTGAACTTAGAGCCGGACATTGCTGATAAGCTGATTAAAGCCGCCGCCGAACAAGCCAAAATGCTCGCGGCTGAATCCAAACGGAACCAAGCTGAAGCAATGATGGAAAAGGAAGAACAGGCTGTACAAAACCAATCGAATCTTTCCCAGGAAAGTGAAGTTTAATTGGACGGGTTTGACGTCTTAGACGGAGATATTTGTGTCAACAACAAGAGTTTACATTTTGGCAAAAGAGCTCGGAGTTAAGAGCTCGGCAATCGTAAAAAAATGCCAGGATGAGCAGCTGGACGTCAAAAACCACATGTCAACCATCTCAGCAGGACTGGCTGCCACAATTCGTGAGTGGTTCAGCGAGGGTGACAACGTCACGACGGTTGAAACCTCCGAGAAGGTTAATCTGGCCAAGGTTCGCGTCAAGAAAAAAGCCAAGCGCAAAGCTGCTCCCCGAAAAAAGGCCAAATCCGAAAAAGATGCCCAGGCTTCGGACCTTGAACCCCCAGCAGAAGCGACTGCCGTCACCGAGCCACCCGAGGCCAGCCCGGAAGCACCGGCCCCGGCAGAACCTAAGGTCAAAGGACCAATCATTCTACCTGAGCCCGAACCCG
>JASFHM010000155.1:0-4203 GCA_050123215.1 Phycisphaerales bacterium
TGCATCTGCTGCATCTTTCTGTTCTTCGCGTAGAAGTTCCCTCCCCGCCCGTCGCTTGCATACCACTTGTATTGCATCAGCCAGTCGTAATCTTCCGGGTCAACAATTGCGTACTGGCCCCGCGTAAGCGGTATCCGCCTAAATTCGTACCCGTAGTGCATCCGCCGATACAAAAGCACCATCGCAACCAGCAGCTTATCGAGCCGATTGGGTATGCGAACCTTGAGATGGAAATCGTAAGTATGCACAGTGTAGATTCACACGAATAGTTCAAACTCTAAATCCGAAGCTCTAAGCTCTAAACAAATCCCAATTCACAAAAAACGAATGCTCAAAACGTTTTTGAACCTTAGGATTTCAGGCTTGTTTAGGATTTCGATATTAGGATTTAGGGCTTGGCAATTATTTGCCTTCGGGGCAAATAGTTGCCCCTCCATACTTGGCTCAACCTGCGCGTTTGATAGGAATTTTAAAAATTTTTTCGATAAAATTTGACGTAAACCCTTGTCAATAAAGGGCCAAATTTTTTTGAAAAAACTTTTTTTATGGTGCTACCCCCCTGCGCGTTTGATAGGTATTTTTAGAAATGCAAAAAATTCTTCTGATTTTGACGAGTTTGGCACGCTGTTTGCGTAGGGCAAAAATTCACCGCAGAGAACGCAGAAATCGCAGAGATTTAACCACGGATTAACGCGGATTTTCACGGATTTACAAGCCACAGAGCGGCTGTGTTAAATTTCAAGGATTTTTTTTATGATATTTTCGGAGTCCATAGACTTTGATTCCTAATCATACTGTTAAGAATAATGAGCAATTTTCGCATACAGGCGGTAAGGATTACTTTATAAGCCTTACCGTTCTGCCTGAGTCGTTGGGCAAAGTTGCGAATAACAGGATTAAAACGGCAGGCTGTAAACGCAGCCATGTACAGCACACTGCGAACATCTTTTCGCCCACCCCAGATATGAGCCTTGCCGTCGTATTTGCCGGAAGAGCGATTCCACGGAGCCAAACCAACCAAAGCTGTGATTTGCTGACGGTTCAGTTTGCCAAGCTCGGGCAGATTTGCGATGAGCATAGCGGATGTCTGTGGGCCGACGCCGGGTATGCTGCGAAGGATTCGGTCTTTATTTTTGAAATCGTCATCGGAATTGATTTGTTCCGCGATGAGCCGGTCAATTTCATTGATTTGGAAGTCGAGAGTTTTGATCATTTTTGTGATACTTTTTTTGACCTTGACGTGACGGATCATAAGCAGGCGATTGGATTCCTGCGTTCGCAGATCGTTGAGCTGCCTTCGTCTTCTGACCAGTTCGGACAATTCGATGGTTTGGGCCGTAGCGTGCGTTTTAGGGGCGGGTTTGACGATATACGCAAACTTCGCCAGTACTTGCGCATCGATGGGGTCGGTCTTTGCATATTGCCCCATGCCTTTTGCGAAGTCACGCACCTGTCTGGGATTGACTACAACAACAGGCAGCGATGCGTTGAGCAGTTCGGCGGCAAGCGGTCGTTCATAACCGCCGGTAGCTTCGAGAACGAGCAGTGCAACATTTTTGTTTTGAAGGATTTTACAAAGTCGGCGATGACCGTCGGGTGTATTGGGCAGATGAGTTTTGAGGATGTCTGGAAGTGCTGCAACGTGGAAAGTGTCTTTGGAGATGTCGATGCCGATGTAAACTGGTTCAGACATGGTTTTGTCCCTTACTTGCAAATGCGAGCTCGCAGTATGCCGGCGGCTCAAACGGCTGTTCGGGCTGGTCCCATAGCGGCGGCGAGGTTCACGCTCTGTGACGGCCTTGTCGGCCTGGGCACGACCGAACTCTCGTCGCCTGCATCTTTCGGCTTGACTCGCTACGCTCGTCTCACCGAAAGATGCTTTAACTATAGAACCTTTAACCATAACTGATGTCAACATACAAGGACACGAAGCTCACAGAGAGACACTTTAAAACAGTCAATAATCAGTAGAAAATAGTAAATTAATAGCCCTTGTTTATGGAGCCAGTTCGGGAGATAATAGGATTTAAGTAAGTTTCAGGCGCGATTAATATTAGCCCAAAAATACTATAGAAAAGAGAATAAGAACATGGGAATTAAAATTGGCGACATAGATGTTGCTTCACAACTTATTGAGAATGAATATCGAATAATGGTTCTCGAGAACGTTATCGATAGGATGATCACGAGGATTAACTATCTTGGTGCAAAACCTATCACTCCTGCTGAGATGAATGATATTCGGCGTTCTGTAGTAGAACAATTGCAAAAGAAATACCCCAACTCTGGAATTAAGCTTAAGGAACAGACAGGTGAGTAGCAAGGCACCAAAGTCTATTCAAAGTCCTTTACAACTTTTTGGACTTTTCCTGGCATGGTCGGAAACGGCATTGTCAGGGGGTCTTTTTGCTACATATGGAATACAACACTGGTCGCGTTATTTACTGATGGTATTTATGGCTGTCGGTCTTCTTTTATATGTCCTCATAGCTGGATTTTTACTCCTGTATTTGGTAATCAAGAAACCTTATTTTTTATTCAACCCGTCAGACTACGATAAATCTGTGCAACCAATGCTGTTTGGAGGGTCGGGTCCCGTATTACAAGTAACTAATCAAAAAGAAGATGTACGAGGTAATCTTTCAGTAGGTTCAAGAGTTCTTGATCTAAAGTCCGGAGACAAAGTTTCTGGCCTTTTTCTGAATATCTGGAACAATGGCAGTACCTCTGTTTACATAAAATCAGTCGCTCTTAGTTGGGGAGAGGAAAGTTCAAGGATTGGCGCTTCTATCACGGAACTACTCTTTCACGCGTATCCAAAGAATAACAATCCTCTCCAGCCCAGTGAACCGAGGCTTTTTATATTACCGATTTCCAAAGAAGAACCCCTTTTTGAAGAAGCAGCGAAACAAACAGAGGATAAAATTTGGGTGGGTGTAAAATCTTCTAAAGGCGAGGTTCTCCGAATAAAAGGCGACCAAGTATTACCTCTATTGAGGCAGTAAAAAAACTAACCCCCTATTTTTATACGGAATAACTCCGCGTAATCCGCCTGCCACGTCTAAGCCTTGCCGAAGGCAGGTCGAGTATCAATCATCTAATATCAAATAACCAATCGTTAGATTTTAAAGTCCAGATATGCGGCCCTAGTTGAAGTCTCTTTTAAAAATATTCGCAAGCCGGCCTTTTCATCCGAGTGTCCAAAGTGAAAATTCCAGTCGACAACCTCGTACTCGTTGTCGTAGGGATGTATACTTATTTTCATTCCTTTGTATAGCGGAATGTGCAAAACACCTGGGTAATCCCCAAGTTTTTCCTTATTCGTGTCGTAAAAATAGGTTACAAGATTTTCTGTGCTCATTTTCTCTGCCCTTTCTTTTAGGCGATATTTGATTTATCAAAAATTTCTATGTTACTTATCTTTCGCTTCGAATTCTGCGTCGATGACATCGTCACTGCCTTTGCGTTTTACTTCGCCTTCCGGCGGAGGCCCCTGGTCGCCTGTATCGGTCGGCTGGCCTTGGGCAGGCCCGGCTTTAGCTTGTTTCTTGGCGGCCTCTTCATAGAGTACCTTGCCAAGCTCCTGGCCGGCGGTGTTGAGATTCTCGATAGCCTTTTTGATGGCATCGGCGTCTTCGCCCTTGAGGGCCTCTTTGAGATTATTAACGGCCGATTCGATATTGCTTCTGGTCTGGCCTGAAACTTTATCGCCGTGTTCTTTCAAAGACTTTTCAGTGGCATAGACAAGCTGGTCGGCCTGGTTCTTTAAATCGACGACCTCTCGCTTCTTTTTATCCTCTGCCGCGTGCGACTCTGCGTCCTTGGTCATCTTATCAATCTCCGAGTCACTCAGGCCGGAGCTTGATTTGATTTCAATCGACTGCTGTTTGCCGGTAGCCATGTCCTTAGCCGAGACGTTAAGAATACCGTTGGCGTCGATATCGAACGCCACTTCAATCTGTGGTATCCCTCGCGGGGCAGGCGGCAAATCGGTCAACTGGAACCTGCCTAACGTACGGTTGTCCTTTGCGAACTCCCTCTCGCCCTGCAGGACGTGGATATCGACGCTGGTCTGATTATCCGCTGCGGTCGAGAAAATTTCCTTCTTACTGGTCGGTATCGTGGTGTTATGCTCGATTAACCTTGTCATAACATTACCTAAGGTCTCGACACCCAGTGACAGCGGAGTCACATCGAGAAGCA
>JASFHM010000156.1:0-4182 GCA_050123215.1 Phycisphaerales bacterium
AAGGGGTGGTTTTTCGTAATGCGATGTTTCTTCTTATACTTCTGGTCCCTAGCTGTTCTATCATACGCAGCCGGCAATCCTGATATCTCGAACTGGCAAAAACAGCAGGTCGACTGGCGAGTATCCGCCCATCGCCAAATCAAAGCTATATATTATCCTGAAAAAGCACTCCCTCCGACTCTCGAAACGCAAGGCTGTCCCAGACCAGCCAAGCTTCTCCCCAGAACCGCCGTGGCGGAAAACGAATCTACGTTATCGATGATGAGTACCGACGCCGCGACGACTGTATATGCAAACGTAATTGACTCGCCGCCCATCAACGGCTTTGTCCCTTACATTACAGTTGCACTTACAGATGAACGCTCATACGAAATGTATGACGCGGACGCCTATCCGCATTATTATGTCGTCGGCGACTACCTTACAAGCAATCCCGAGTCGGATTACATCATAGGCCTTTTCGACACAGGTGCCAGCGCGCATATCATTAACGCTTATGATGCTATAACCGCCGGCATTTACGATGCCGACCTTATTACTTCATTTTCTGTTACTCTCAGCGGAGCGGCCTACGATATCGATGCCCTAATCAGCCAGCCGTTGGCGATATTTACCGACGGTATCAAGGCAATAGACCCGAATACACTCCTCTTTGACGATTCCAATATGGTCGGACAAAGCAATGTGGCTGTCGCCGTCGGCGACTTCATTGAATCTCCGAACCTTCCGACTGTTGTCGGTTCACCATTGGCTTTTTTCTTTACCGCTGTCTTTGAAAACAGCAACACTGTGACCTTGAGCTTTGACGGCAATGATATTACGGCTCCAAACATTCGGCTGTACCAGCACGACAGCGGGGAAATTCCTTCCTACCTAAACAAAATAAATCTTGAGCTTCGCCCTTCCACTGCATACGCAGTACAGTATTTCCCATGCTTTGAGCTTCTGGGTGAATCCTGTCCCGAAGGCGATGGTGAGCCTACAACCCCGTCCGTAGTTTTCGGTTCAGGGTTAGACGTTCCGCAAAGTTTGTTCTTTGCCACGCGAACCGACTTGGCGCACGGCAGCCGGACATCACAGCAAAAACATTTTATGTTCGATACGGGAGCCCAGATAACTGTTATTAGCGAAGCTCTCGCAGCTGAACTTGAGTTGTTGCAAAGTGCACCTAATTTCTACGTCGAGATAGTCGATGTCACAGGAACCTCTACAATCGCAGATGGATATTACATCGACCTGCTCGAAATAACCGCTACGCCGGCATGGCTGAGTTTTACGAACACACCAGTGGTTGTTCTCGATGTAGACTCGCCGGAAGGCGGCATCCTGGACGGTATAATCGGGATGAATCTGTTCGCCAGCATGGACTTTTACATCCGCGGGGGCGGGTTAAACGGCCAGGACCAGCCGTATATAATGTTCGATTTCCTGCCGACCGGTCTTATAGGTGACATTGCACCGGCCAGCGGCGACGGTACTGTCGACATTCTGGACCTAGCAGTTTTCGCTCAGGCTTGGCTGGCGAATCCCCTTTTGCCCGACTGGAACACGCAGGCCGATATGGTGAGCGACGCTATCATCAATTTCCGCGACTTCGCAATCCTGGCGCAAAACTGGCTTCAAACCGTTATCGACTGAATCCCCCTCCCTTCCTTTGGTTCAGCATTTGTTTGACACATAAGTAAGACACCACTATGATTTGGCAAATTGGTGCAACAGGGAGCATAAATGAAATATTTCATGGATTTGATATATGTGCTGCTCGCCGCCGGTTACAGCCCGGTGGCCGTTTACAAAAGCCTCAGGTATAAACGCTACCGCAAAGGCTGGGATAATCGCCTCGGCCAAATCCAGCGAAAAAACCCAACTAAAAAATGCATCTGGATTCATGCCGTCAGTGTCGGCGAAGTCAACGCCGCCAGAACACTTATCGAACAACTGAAAAAAACATATCCCGATTACGAGATACTCATTTCTGTCACCACCGACACGGGTTTTAACAGGGCAATTTCTCTGTACGGAACAGAGCTGCAGGTTTGTTTTTTTCCTCTGGATTTTTCATGGATTACGAGGCGGGCCTTCTCGAAAATCAAACCGACCCTGTGTATTCTAATGGAACTCGAAGTCTGGCCGAACTTCATTATTACCGCTTACGACCTGAAAATACCCACAGTTGTTGTAAACGGCAGACTAAGCGCCCGCAGCTTTACCAGATACAAACTAATCAAACCGATAGCCAAATCTATTTTCCAAAAAGTCTCACTTGTCTTGGCTCAGACTAAAGAGTACGCAGCACGATTTAAAGAGCTCGGATGCCCTGAAGAGAAAGTAATAGTCACCGGCTCATTAAAATATGACACCGCCCAAACAGGCGACAAAGTTGACGGCTCTGACAATCTGGCTTTTGAGCTTAATATAACAGGCCAAAGACTTTGGGTCGCAGGTGGAACGGGAAATGACGAAGAGAAAATCATAATAGACGTCTACAAAAAACTGCACCAGCAGGATGAGTTCAAAGACCTGCGATTAGTCATCGTTCCCCGTAAACCCGAACGCTTCGATGAAGTAGCATCGCTAATAACAGAACGAGGCTTTGACCTGGTTAGATACAGTGAGGTCAAAAATAACACAAATAATTCAAAATCGAATCCTATCATTCTCGGTGACACGATGGGTGATTTGCGGAAGTTTTATTCACTGGCGACCATCGCCTTCGTCGGCAGGTCACTAGTCCCCATGGGCGGTTCGGATATGATGGAAGCTGCTGCCCTCGGCAAATGTACAATCTTCGGCCCGTATGCCTTTAACTTCGAACAGACCGTTGACGCCCTGCTCGAAGGTGATGGTGCCATTATGGTCAAAGACGGCAAGCAATTATCCGAAATGATGCAAAAGTGCCTCATCGATTCTAACTACAGAAACAAAATCGCCCATAACGGCCAACAAGTCATCCGTCAAAACCAAGGCGCTACTATAAAATCCATAGAAAAAATCAAAGAATTGTTGGACGACTCGTAGCTATTTTTTCAGATGAGCAGCCATAGCTTTGATATGCGCAGGTGTCGTACCACAACAGCCGCCTAAGATATTGAAACCTGCTGCGTGTATCTTCTCGGCCGTCTCCGAAAAAGCTTCGGGCGTTACTTTATAAACCGTCTTTTCATCAACAACCTCAGGCAGACCGGCATTAGGCTCGGCTAAAAGCGCAACATCTGAACCGCTCGACTTAACAATCGAAGTATATTCTTTAGCAAGGCCCAAATAATCGTCCAAAGAGTTCTTGCCGCAATTGAAACCTGCCGCATCGACGCCGAGAGAAATAATTTTTGTCACCGCTGAGGCTACATCTACTCCCATCATAGTTCTGAAATCGCCGCCAGCCGGATCAAACGACATTGACGCAAAGACAGACAACTGCCCCGCCACTGATTTGGCAGCTTCTATAGCAAGCTCGATTTCGTCCAGGGCGGTGAAAGTCTCAATGATTAGGCCATCAACGCCGCCGGCAACAAGCGCCTTCGCCTGCTCAGCGAAAGCCGCCTTAAGCTCATCTGCCGTGACTGTCCCCAAAGGCGGCAGAAACTGCCCGCTCGGGCCGATATCACCCAGCACATATCTATCCTCACCAGCCGCTTCACGGGCTATTTTTGCCGCCGCGGTATTGATTTGCTCGACCTTATCTGATAGCCCGTGCAGACCAAGAGCAAATTTATTCGCGCCGAACGTATTAGTCAGAACTGCGTCGCTGCCGGCCTCAAAATAGTCACTATGCACTGTGCGGACAATATCCGCCGATTCGATATTTGCATAGTCATTACATTTACCTGCCTCAAGACCGCGGGCAAATAATTCCGTTCCCATGGCGCCGTCTAATACGAGCACGCCCTCTTTAATTCGTTTTTTCAAGTCACTTCTGCTCACGATTACTTACCTCACTATCGCTAAGGTTGCTCTACCGCTTCGCCGTCCACCATCCTGTATACATTTTTAAAGCCTCGAGGTTTAGGACGCCCAAACAGTGCTTTTAACTGTTTATCGCTGAACTCGTAGAGTTTAGGCGTTCCAAAGGTCATTTTAAAGAAATTTTCATTACCTTTACTATCAAAAGTTATCAATTTGACCGAAACGGGCACATAAAAATCATCTTTCAACCGCCTGTATCTATCCAACTCGACAACAAGA
>JASFHM010000157.1:0-4179 GCA_050123215.1 Phycisphaerales bacterium
TGACAAGCAGAGATGCTCAACAGTTCCTCAATCAGCTAACCACTAACGATGTTGCCCGGCTTGAACCGGGTCGGGCACAATACAGCTATGTACTTGATGCCGCCGGAAATATACTTGACGACATAATTGTGTACCGCAGGTCGCAGGATAAATTTTTGGTAGTGGTAAACGCCGCAAATGAGCCAAAAATAAAGACTTATCTCCATGCGTTACAAGATAACACCGCGAAGGTTGATATTGAAAATGCCGACCGAAAGTTGCCCGATGAAGTCACAATTCGTGATATGCGTGATACTCGTAGCGGTTCCGATTGTCGTGTGGACATAGCTTTGCAGGGTCCTGGTTCGATGAACTTGCTTTTAGAGCTGCTGCCGGACGAAAAGTCACAGAATATTGTTGAAAGTCTAAAACCTTTCTGCTTTGCTGAGACTTCGATTAGCGGGATTGATTGTATAATATCGCACACGGGGTATACCGGCGCAAAAATCGGCTTTGAACTGCTCGTCCACCCTGAAGATGCGCCGTCGATTTGGCAAAGGTTGTTGACAGATGGCGAGCGATTTGGTGTCGTGCCTTGTGGTCTCGGTGCCAGGGACAGCTTGAGAATCGAAGCCGGCCTGCCGTTGTATGGACATGAGCTTGCCGGCCCATTTGATATTTCGCCCTTTGAGGCTGGCTATCCATGGGCAGTCAAGCTCGACAAAGAATTTTTCATTGGCAAGGCTGTTATGCAGAAAAGGGCCGAGCACGTTGAAATGCTTGTGGCACGAGTTGAATTGCCCGGAGCTAAAGGCGTTCGTCCTGTCCGGGCTGACGATGCAATTGTTGATAACGACAGCCGATGTGTCGGCTCGGTTCTAAGTTGTGCAAAGGTCGGCGAAAAACAGATAGCTCTTGCTTATATTCGAAAAAGTACTGCTAAGCCGGGCACAGAAATCGGACTTTATTATCTGGCACGGAACCAAAGCCAGTTACAGAAAGGACGCAAACAAAGCGTCGAACTGTCTCAGGCAATTGAAGCTGATATTATGGGCAAAATCGTAACTCGATTTGCAAAGTTTTAGGCGATAGGAGGATAACATGGTCGTTGAAGGATTACTTTATACCGAAGACCACGAGTGGGCGAGGGTTGAGGGCCAAATCGCAACCATTGGAATCACCGATTACGCGCAGGAGCAATTAGGAGAGATTACTTTTGTCGAACTCCCCGCCGTCGGCGCAGAATTTAATCAGAAAGCTGAGATAGCTGCGGTAGAAAGCTCCAAAGCTGCAAGTGATATCTATGCACCGGTTACCGGTAAAGTTGTCGAGATCAATTCCGCTCTTGAGTCCGAGCCGGAAAAGATAAACGAAGACTGCTACGGGGCAGGCTGGCTCTGTAAAATCGAAGTTACTGACAACGACTCTGTAAAGAAACTGATGGATTCCAAAAAATATGAGCAATACTTAAAAGGATTATAAGCTAATGCCGTTCATATCGAATACCGCCGAGCAGCAAAAGCAAATGCTGAGTGAAATCGGCTTAACAATGGATGACCTTTTTGCCGATATCCCCGCCGAGCTTCTTTGTGATGATTTTAACTTGCCTTCTGGCCTGACCGAGCAACAGGTTAGAAACGCCCTAGCTGAATTGGCGGACAAAAATTCTACATCACTGACGTGTTTCCTCGGCGGCGGCTTCTATGACCACTTCATACCGGCGGCGGTTTACTCGGTTATCTCTCGCAGCGAATTTTATACGGCCTATACGCCGTATCAGCCCGAGCTTTCGCAGGGCACGCTTCAGGCCATATATGAATATCAGTCGGCTATATGCAGGCTGACTGATATGGAAGTCGCCAATGCCTCACTTTATGACGGCGGAACGGCCATTTATGAGGCCATGATGATGGCCCTGCGTATCACCGGCCGGAATAAAATTATCATCGACGACAGCGTAAATCCTATTTATCGTGTCATGATTGATTCGTATACACGCAACCTGCACATCGATTTGGAAGAGACTCATTGCACCGACGGTCGGGCTAACCGGGACCAGATTTACCAACAACTCGATGACCAGACCGCTGCGGTCATATTGCAGAACCCAAATTTCTTTGGCTGCATCGATGATTTCACTGATATCGCCAACGCTGCTCATCAGAAAGGCGCGTTGCTTGTCGTCTCATGTTATCCCATATCATTGGGAATCTTAAAGACGCCCGGTGCGATGGGAGCTGATATTGTCACCGGCGAAGGCCAGAGTCTCGGTATGCCGATGTCGTTCGGCGGGCCTTATCTGGGTTTTATGGCCTCTCGCAAACGGTACGTCCGCAAGATGCCCGGCCGAATCGTTGGCCTGACGAAAGATAAGCTCGATAGAAGGAGTTTCGTCCTGACTCTACAGGCCCGCGAACAGCATATCCGAAGGGACAAAGCCACCTCGAATATTTGCTCCAACGAGGCCCTTTGCGCTTTGACGGCCCTTACTTATTTATTGCTTGTGGGAAAACAGGGCCTGCGGGAGGTTGCTCAATTGTGTGCCGACAAGGCAAGCTATGCCTTCGAGCGATTGACCGCCATTCCCGGCGTTAAGCCGCACTTCTGGGCAAAATGGTTTTTTAACGAATTCGTTCTCGACTTGCCCTGTGAGGCCGCTGATGTAATCGCAAAGCTCATCGAAAAAGGCTTCGCCGCGGGCTTTCCGTTGAGCAGATATTACAAGGGCATGGAAAATTCTATACTTATCTGTGTCACTGAAAAAAGGACTAAACAGCAGATAGGAATGTTAGCCGAAGCACTGGAGTCTGTTCTATGAAACTGGTTTTCGAGAAGTCCGTATCCGGCCGCCGTGCCGTTCATACCAGCACAACCGATGTGCCGACCACTATAAATTTGAACAGCAGACTTTTGCGTCCATCACCCGCTAGCCTGCCCGAGCTGAGCGAACTGGATGTAGTAAGGCATTTTACGGCACTATCCCGCATGAACTTTGGAGTCGATACCAACTTTTATCCGCTCGGTTCCTGCACCATGAAATACAATCCGAAAGTCGCCGAACGAATCGCCATGTATCCCGGCTTTGCCCATTTGCACCCGCTTATGCCTCAGTTACGAATGGGCGGGATGCTCACGCAGGGCGCGCTGCGTGTTCTTTACGAAACAGACATGCTGCTTCGTGAGATTACAGGCATGGCTGGCTTTACGACCCAGCCGATGGCCGGCGCGCACGGCGAGTTGACCGGTATAATGATTATGGCTGCCTACCATAGAGATAAAGGCAACAAAAAAACGACAGTACTTATTCCGGACAGCGCGCACGGAACCAACCCCGCAAGCGCTGCTATTGCCGGCTATAAAGTTATCGCCGTGCCGAGTAATGACAAAGGGGTGATGGATGTCGATGCGTTGAAGGGCTGTCTCAACGATGAAGTCGCCGGATTAATGCTGACCTGTCCGAACACGCTCGGCCTGTTCAATCCACACATAAAGGAAATTTGCGAGCTTATCCACAGCGTTGACGGCCTGGCATATTATGATGGAGCTAACCTTAACGCAATTGTCGGCAAAGCTCGGCCTGGCGATTTCGGTTTTGATATCGTGCATCTGAATCTTCACAAAACCTTCGCCACTCCGCACGGCGGAGGCGGACCCGGAGCAGGACCGGTCGGCGTTACGGAAAAGCTACTCGATTATCTACCCGTTTCGCTTGTAGTCAAAAGAGATGACGGCACCTATGCCCTCGAGTACGACCGGCCGAAATCGATAGGATACATCGCGCCGTTCTACGGCAATTTTGCAATAATCCTGAGGGCTTACGTTTATATGTTGATGCTCGGCAAAAAAGGCCTGAAGCGCGTCGCTGAAAATGCCGTGCTCAACGCGAACTACGTAAGGCACAAACTCAAAGGTCATTACGACCTGGCCGTTGATAGTATCTGTAAGCACGAGTGTGTCTTTAGCCCGTCGAAGAAAATGCTCGAAAAGGGCGTTCATGCTATTGATGTAGCCAAGGCCCTGATAGACAAGGGCTTCCATCCGCCGACGGTCTATTTCCCCACTATTGTCAAAGAAGCGATGATGATTGAGCCAACCGAGACCGAAAGCAAAGAAACTCTCGACGCCTTCATCCAGGCCATGATTGAAATAGCCGATGAAGCTCAGGCAAATCCGCAGAAGCTAAAAGAGACCCCTGTTACC
>JASFHM010000158.1:0-4159 GCA_050123215.1 Phycisphaerales bacterium
CATTTATTTGTCGAGCGAATCATCGGTCATAATGTCATTGACCATCCTGCTCGACATAATTTCAGCGCTTAATCGATTATATTTTTTTAATGTTCTTTGTCTTAAGGTAAACTCCTGAGGATTAACAGCCTGGGTTGCATGGGCCAGATGAAGAACGTATGGTTTCATCGATGCAGCCGGTAGTTCAACCGTTTCGTAGCCGCGGTCAACTAACTCAAAATACAGTTTTTTGCCGGAGGTTAACCCTTTGTCTATATCCATAAGAAAGGAAAGTTTCTCTCGTTTAAGCACTTCGGTGCGATAAATGCAGCATATAGTTCGATTATAATATCTGTACTTGCCGAGAGGGTCCGGCTCACGAAGCAGTTTGCGTTTGAATGTTCGTAAATCCGTCACGTTCTTCAGAATAATCCGCCACTGAGCAGCGAGTTCTATTTTACCCGTACCGACACAAGCTATTGCTTGGTCATTATCGAAATAGTTCATTAACTCACCAAGCCAACCATCTCTTATGACAACAGTATCGGAATGCAGTGAAATAAAAAACTCGGTGGTACAGTTAGATAAACCAAGGTCTAATGCTGCTCCATGAGCATAGCCGCCGATGGGTTTATCAGCTTCAGGATGCCGCTCTATAAGCTGAACCCAATCGAGTGACTTGAGATACTGCAGTGATTCATCTTTAGAGTCATTGTCAACAACAATAACATCGTAGGGATAATGTGTGAATTTACGGATACTCCGCAGGCAAAGTCTGGTTAAATCAATGGTCTTGTAGTTTACGATACATATAGTAGCTCTGCCTTTTGTCAGGTTGTTCACAGGTTCATCCGGCTGGCGATTATTCATCTGTTCGAGTACATATCCTCGTAGTATTTCTGGTAATCACCCGAAACAACATGGTCAAGCCACTTTTTATTATTCAGGTACCAGTCAATTGTCTTTTCAATTCCCTCTTCGAAGGTAACCATAGGCCGCCAGTTCAACTCGGTCATTATCTTCGCGGCATCAATAGCATATCTGCGGTCATGGCCTGGCCGGTCGGTAACGTGCTTT
The DNA here is from genome assembly GCA_050123215.1 of Phycisphaerales bacterium. Lineage (GTDB taxonomy): Bacteria > Planctomycetota > Phycisphaerae > Sedimentisphaerales > Anaerobacaceae > CAYMOE01. Next base: position 1,057 of record JASFHM010000158.1, read on the forward strand.
ATCAGCGATTGTGGTTTACCAAGGCGATTCAGAATTATCCTGACCACTTCGAGATTCGTCTTCTCATTGCAGCCGCCGATGTTGTAAATCTCACCGGCAGGAGCCTCCGTCAATACTTTCCAGACAGCGGTGCAGTGGTCATAGGCATAAAGCCAGTCACGAACATGCAATCCATCGCCATAGACCGGAAGCTCTTTATCGTTTAAGGCATTATTTATCATCAGAGGTATCATCTTTTCAGGGAACTGATATGGGCCGTAATTGTTCGAGCATCTGGTTATATTGTAGGCAAGACCCCAGGTATGGCCGAAAGCCTTAACCAAATGGTCGGCGGCGGCTTTGCTGGCTGAATACGGCGAGTTCGGACTAAGCGGAGTCTGCTCGACAAATTTACCTTCCGGGCCAAGCTCGCCATAAACTTCGTCAGTTGATACTTGGATGAATCTCTCGATGTTTTTATCGCGAGCCACTTCCAACAAAGTCAACGTCCCCGTTATATTGGTTTCGATGAAAATTCTCGGGCCTGTAATAGAGCGGTCAACATGACTTTCAGCGGCAAAATTGATTATTGCATTAATTTTGCTCTGTTCGACAAGGTCCTCAACCAGCTTGGTATCGCGTATATCCCCCCTGACAAACTTATGATTTGGATGGTCAAGAAAACCGGCAAGATTTTCGAGATTACCGGCATAGGTAAGCTTGTCAAGATTAATAACAGTGTAATCCGGTTGCTCAGAAAGCACCATCCGAACGAAATTGCTTCCAATAAAGCCTGCGCCACCTGTAACAAGAATATTTTTCATAGCGATTCCAGAAAATGTTCCAAAGGCCGCTGCCAAGGTCTAATAGCCTCACTTAACAAAGACTGAATTTTGTCACAGCAGAATCGGCTGTTCAAAGGTCTCTTTGCCGGTGACTTGAAATCATCGCTTTTGCAACTTTTCAAATCAACCGCTATATTCATTTTGTCGAAAACGAACTTTGCCATTTCAAATCGACTTATATATCCCTCGGCTGCGAAGTGGAACAGGCCCTGTGGTTTTTTCTCGACCAATTCGCAAATGGCTTTCGCAACCTCAGTAGTCGCCGTTGGTGAGCCAACCTGGTCATCTACAACAGTGATTTCTTTCCGTATATTCGACAGCTCGAGCAGTTTAGTGACAAAATTTTTGCCGTTAGTACCATAAGTCCACTGCACGCGCATTATACAATGACGACAACCGCTTGCAACTAAAAGCTGCTCTCCGGCAAACTTGCTCCTGCCATATTCGCCGATTGGATTGGGTTCGTCCGTCTCGCAATACGGTCTGTCCAGTTGGCCGTCAAAAACAAAATCAGTACTTATATGTAACACCCATTTGTCCGCCTTGTTCACCATTTCGCCAAGCTCACCGACTGCCTTTGCGTTTACGGCGTGAGCCAGGTCTGAATGTGATTCGGCTCCGTCTACATCTGTATAAGCGGCACAGTTGATAATCAATTCAGAAGAATCTACAGCCTGTTTTAGTTGTGCTGAGTTGGTGACATCAAATTCGGGCAGGTCGAAAACCGCTGTCTCAAAACCCTGCTGACGGCATATATTTGCCAAATCCGTACCGAGCATCCCCCTGCCGCCGAGAATGGCTACGCTTGCTTTAGCCATCCTTCAGCGTCCAGTCATAACCAATGTCGTTATTATGCGCATCGACGCGATGCTCATCCGGGTTGGTGTAATCATACATCTCGCTCGGAACGTTAACGATATATGCTTCTTCGGTACTGACACACATCCATCCATGCAGCACACCGGCGGGAATTTTTAACAGCCCGGAATTGTGCTCGCCGAGATAAAGCTCGTTTACTACGCCGAATGTTGATGAGTCTTCACGTCGGTCGCAAAGGGCGATTTTAATCAAACCCTTCATTACGTATATATGGTCAGTCTGATTCTTGTGCAGGTGCCACGCTTTTACTACACCGGGGTAAGTGGTCGTGAAATAAACCTGACCGAATTTTTCAAACCAGGGGTCATCGGCCCGCATTATTTCTCCAAGTCTGCCCCGCTCATCCGGCAAAATTTTGGCCTGCCTGACCTGGACACCATCAATCAGCTTATCCGAAGAGCTTCTTACCATAAGCGGACCGTTGTTAAAAACCACTTTTAAATGCAGCATTTTTCCTGTCATCTCGGCGGTTCCTTTATCACAAGTTCATTTACTTTGTTAAGAGATTCGAAGGTACCGGCATCACTCCACCAGCCTTCAAGAATATCGTAACCCAGTTGTCCTTCGGCAATATAGGCGTTATTAACATCAGTTATTTCCATCTCGCCTCGTTTGGATGGCTTAAGGGTCTTTATTATGTCAAAAACGGTACCGTCGTAAAAATATACTCCGGTAACTGCATAATCCGATTTGGGTTGTTTTGGTTTTTCCTCTATACCGATGACTTTGCTGCCGGCTACTTCCGCTACGCCGAATCTCTGAGGGTCCGGGACCTGCTTTAACAATAATCTGGCGCCGGAACCCTGGGCGAGAAAATTGTCTGCATATTGCTTAAGCGAAACCTGAAAGATATTGTCACCGAGAACAACCGCCACGCCGCTGTCGCGTGCGAAATCCTCAGCAAGGCCGAGCGCCTGAGCAATCCCGCCAGCCTGGTCCTGAACTTTGTATGTGAACCTGCAACCAAATCCCACACCCGAACCAAGAAGATTCACAACTTCGCCCATATGTTCGACGCCGGTGACAATAAGAATGTCTTTGATACCAGCTGATAGAAGCTTTTCTATCGGGTAGTATATCATGGGCTTTCGACCAACAGGCAGAAGATGCTTATTGGTGACTTTGGTCAGAGGATTAAGACGTGAACCGGTACCCCCTGCCAGCACCACACCCTTAAGAGTCATATTAAGTCCTTCCAAATCAGAACTGTTTCAGGAAACGCAGGTCATTTTCGAACAGCAGCCGAATATCACTTATACCGTACTTTCTCATAGCCAGCCGTTCAATTCCAAAGCCGAACGCCCAGCCGGTGTACCTCTCACTGTCTATACCAACCGCATCAAAGACGTTGGGGTCGACCATGCCACAGCCGCCCATTTCTATCCAGCTTTCTGTTCCGG
>JASFHM010000159.1:0-4157 GCA_050123215.1 Phycisphaerales bacterium
GTATTTCGATAAGGTCCTTTAATTTGCGCTGAGGCGCAAGCTCATTTAGCTTTTGAAATATGCCTTCGGTAATAAACGGAATGAACGGGTGCAGCAATCGCAGTATCTGGTCAAGCACAAAGGCCAGGACATTCTGTGCGATTGATTTTTGCTGTTCGTCCTGAATTCGAGGCTTGGCCCATTCCAGATACCAGTCACAAAAGTCATTCCAGAAGAATTTATACAGACCGTTAATAGGCTCAGAGAATTTGAACTTGTCGAGACAATCTGTAGTCTCGGCAATGACAGTTGCCAGTCTGGATAGAATCCACTTATCAGCAAGCGTCATTTTGTCTTTATCGAACGCCGAGGGTTGAAGTCCTTCGAGGTTCATAAGGGCGAAGCGTGAGGCGTTCCACAGCTTATTACAGAAATTTCTGCCGATATCGAATTTGGGCGAGGAATTTGCCTTTCTGCCGTCCGGCAGAGTCATTTCAATTACAGGCATTCGGACATCCTGCGTTTCGGTCGTCATGCTTGCCAGAGTGAAGCGCATCGCATCGGCTCCGTGGGAATCGATAGCCACCAGCGGGTCGATACCGTTGCCGAGGCTCTTGGACATCTTGCGTCCTTCGCCGTCCTGAATCATTGCATGGATATAAACTTCACTAAATGGAATATCGCCCGCGCAATACTGGCCCATCATTACCATTCGTGATACCCAGAGCGTGATGATTTCACGAGCGGTGCAGAGTACGTTGCCCGGATAGAATGTTTTCAGTTCGTCTGTATCGTCCGGCCAGCCCAATGTACTGAACGGCCACAGCGCCGAACTGAACCATGTATCAAGAACATCTTCATCCTGTTCTAATCTATCAATCATATGAGCTAGCTTAGACTGCAAATCATAATCCACACTAGGAATCTGCTTTACAAGGGGTGTTGCTTGGCCCGGCCTAACTTCTTGAGCTTCCAAACTGTCTATGAATACCTTAAAGGATTTCAGTAAATCATTGGCTTTGCTGGTAAGAGGACAAACATAAACTTCATTAAAAACTCTAGCGGTTCGGCAGCAAAAATTATCTTTCTCTAATCCCGCGTTAATCGCAACTTTATTTAATCTACCTTCAAACTGCAATCTGAAGTTATCCTCTGGTGAATTGGTCCGGACCTTGTCAGATGCGTCAAAGGGGTCGTTGTCAAGTATAACCTTCCAAATGGGAATTCTGTGTCCCCACCAGAGTTGCCTGCTGATTGGCCAGTCGCGAAGGTTCTCCAGCCAGGCCTGGTAAGTTTTTGCGTAACGCTCCGGGATAAATCGCAATCGCCCATCCAGCAGCGGTTTCAATGCTAACCCCGCCAGCGAGTTTACCGGCACATCGGTGCCGTCAATCAGACCTTCGCCGAATTTCTCTTTCAAGTGCTCGATGGGCTTTTTGACCGCTATATACCACTGGTCGGAAAGGTACGGCTCGATGGGTACATGGCTGCGATAGCTGTGGCCGACTTCGTGAGCGTATTCACGAACATCTTCCAATAGATTCTCTTTGCGGAACCATTCGACGATAGCCTCACGGGCTTCGTAACGGTCCATACCCAAGAGAAACTCTGCGTCGTCGCCGGCGTCTTCCCAGCCATGTTTGTCACTTATGGAGCCGTCCGGCGCCATGACGTTGATAACCGGCAAATCGTGCCGTTGACCGATTGCCCAGTCATCGGGATCATGTGCGGGCGTGACTTTCAAAAAGCCGGTCGAGAATTTCGCTTTTTCGTCTTCACTATCAGCATCGGGAAGGACCACGTGCTCATCGGCTATGATTGGAATGATTCTACCGACGATAGGCAACCGTACGTTTTTGCCAATAAGGGATTTTGCTCTCGTATCCGAAGGGTTCATCGCAACGGCGGTGTCGCCGAGCATAGTCTCCGGCCGAGTCGTCGCCACTGTGACATGTTCGATAGTTTCACCGTCAATTTTAACCGGCTCTACCAGTGGATATCGCAAATACCAGAAGTGGCCTTGTATTGTCTCGTGTTCGACTTCATCATCGGCGAGTACAGTCTGGGTGGCCGGGTCCCAGTTGACCAATCTTTTGCCGCGATAAATCAGGCCGTCCTTGAATAACTTAAAAAATGTTGCCCTGACCGCTTTAGCACAAACCTCGTCCATCGTAAATCGTGTTCGGTCCCAGTCGCAGGAGCAGCCCATAGCCTTTAACTGGCCGATGATGCACGCTTCGTACTCGTCCTTCCACGCCTGAACTCTGCCGATAAATTCATCTCTTTCGAAATCGGTCCGCCGTTTGTTTTCTTCTGCCAGTATTCGTTTTTCCACGACCGTTTGGGTAGCTATTCCCGCGTGGTCGGTACCGGGCATCCAGAGCGTATTTCGGCCCTGCATACGGCGAAAACGGATGAGGATGTCCTGAAGCGTGTTATTCAAGGCATGCCCTAGGTGCAAGGCCGCGGTGACATTCGGCGGCGGAATTACGATGCAGTAGCCGGGTCGGTCGCCGTCGGTCCGGGCATGGAAATAATTACCGTCTGTCCAGATTTTGTTTACCCGGCTTTCAACGGCCTTCGGCTCGTATACTTTGGGAAGTTCTTCTGCCATAATTGGAGCAAAATGCTAATAAAAAATTCCGACACACAGCGAAATGCCGGAATTTTATATTAATAAAATTGTCTGGCTGTGTAAAGCAGCCGTCTGTGCCGATACTTATCAGTCGATATTCATGGTCATAAGGAATTCCGCGTTGGTACGGCACTTACCGAGCCGGTTCTTTAGCAGCTCTACAGCCTCAATCGGGTTAAGCTCGCTCAGAACCCTTCTCAGGCGGTACACCAATTGCAATTCTTTCTCGTCCAGCAGCAATTCTTCTCTTCTGGTGCCACTTCTGCTGATATCGATAGCCGGCCAGGTTCTTCTGTCGACAAGGCGTCTGTCCAGATGCAGCTCCATATTTCCCGTCGCCTTGAATTCTTCGAAGATGACCTCGTCCATTTTCGAGCCGGTGTCAATCAGGGCTGTAGCAAATATCGTCAATGAGCCGCCTTCCTCGACATTCCTGGCTGCGCCGAAGAATTTTTTCGGCATCTGCATAGCACCGGCGTCGACACCGCCGGTGAGAATCTTGCCGGAGTGTGGCATCTCGGAGTTGTATGCACGTGCCAGCCTTGTAATCGAATCGAGCAAAATCACCACGTCCTCGCCGTACTCGACCAGCCGTTTAGCCTTTTCGATTACCACCTCTGCAACCTGGCAGTGACGCGAGGTCGGTTCGTCGAAAGTCGAGCTGATGACCTCGACGTCGTCGGCGGTTTTGCGTTCCATTTCCGTGACTTCTTCAGGCCGTTCGTCAATCAAAACTACTATGAGCCTGATCTCGGGATGATTGGTGCTGATGGCGTTGGCGATTTTCTGAAGCAGTATCGTTTTTCCAGTCCTTGGCGGCGCAACGATCAGACCGCGCTGACCCTTGCCGACCGGCGTGATAATATCAATTATTCTCATATTTAGTTCTTCAGGAGCGGTTTCAAGTATCAATCGCTCTTCGGGATGCAGGGGGGTGAGGTCGCTGAAGACTATCTTCTCAGATAATAAATCCGGGTCCTGGAAGTTGATGGCTTCGACCCGAAGCAGAGCGAAATATTTTTCCGACTCTTTAGGCGGCCTGATTTGCCCGGAAACCACATTGCCTGTTCTAAGACCAAAACGTTTTATCTGTGAAGGCGAGACATAGATATCATCCGGTGATGAAAGGTAGTTGTAGTTGGGATTGCGTAAAAAACCGTATCCGTCGGGCAGCACTTCTAATACGCCCTCGCCATACAGCAAGCCGTTCTGGCGAATTCGCTCTTTGAGAATCTTGAAGATAAGGTCCTGTTTCTTGAGCGCGCTGTACTCCATGATGCCTTCTTTCTTGGCCACTTCATGAAGTTCAGCTACGGTGAGCTTCTGCAGGTCGGTCAGGTATAATTGCCCTTTTTTAATTCGCTCGTACTTGGCGTGCGTGGACTCTTCTTCGGTAAGAGCTTTGCCGTTACCGTTTTTACCCTCAGTCTGGTCCGCCTTTTCTGCTACTGCGGTACTCTGAGCGGAACCATTTGGAGTCTCTGTTGCGTCAGGTTGTTCCGTCTCGGGTTTTTTCTTCGCTGTTCTGCCTCTTTTACTAGGA
>JASFHM010000160.1:0-4138 GCA_050123215.1 Phycisphaerales bacterium
TAATTTTTCCTCTTCTGAGAATAAATCCGGCCTCAATCGGCTGGTTTTCTTCTGATAGTCGCAGGTTTCCCTTAAATCCCGGCCCGAGCTCACGGTTAACGTCTTTGATGAGTTCGTGGTCGATGCGTTTTTCTTTTGCATCGATGATTACTTCCTCATCGCCGGTTTCAACCGCCTTGAGCATCAGCTTTTTCATAAGCTGTTGATACTGCTCATCTGGCATTTTCAGCAACTGTTCTTTCGCCTTACTGAAAACCTCGTCAAGCAGCTTCGCTTTTTCAGCTAGGTATTTTTTTGCGATATCCATTCTTGCCGCAGCCAGCATCTGGTCTTTTTTATCTTTGGCGGCGTTTTGCGATAGTTCAAGCGTTTCTTTTTTGAACTGCTCAAGCTGCGATTCAAGGTCTTTTTGCTCGGCTGCCTGTTTTTTCTCGGCCTCGGCCTTTATATTCTGGGCCTCGGCATTGGCGTCTGCGAGTATTTTTTCTATTACTGCACTGGCTTCCATAAGTACATCCAATCAACTTAGGTATCGTTAGTCGGTCATTATGCTGCAGCAGCGACTGCCGCGGGCCAACTGATACCGAACCAAAGAATGAACAGTGTTATCAGCAGTCCGAGAATGGCGTAAATCTCGACCATAACCGCGTAAACTACGCCGGCCTTAAATGCCATCTCCGGTCTCTTGGCTGCCATTAAGATACCACCGGCGCAAACTTTTCCCTGCTGAATTGCACTGAACAAACCTGCAATTCCGACCGGAAGACACGCTGCCAGAATCTGCAACCCCAACACGACGCTAACCGGTTCGGCAAGCCCACCGCCGAAGAAGTTCATCTGCAGCATTACAATAAAGGCGCCCAAGAAGCCGTAAAAACCCTGTGTTCCCGGCAGCACCACCATAACAAACATCTGTCCGTACCGTTCGGGTTTTTCACTGAGAACTCCGGTTGCGCTCCTACCGGCTATGCTAATTCCAAATGCCGAGCCGATACCAGCCAGAAAAGCTGCCAATCCTGCTCCCAGCAGAGCTAATGCCATTCCATAAGTCATCGTTAATCCTGCCTTTCTTCTCTCAATGAACTAATTATTTTTTCTGTTCAATGTAAATGTGTTTGTATTCTTTGGTCAGAGGCTCGAACTGTTTGCCGCCGCCGACCAGAAATTTCGGGAAAAATTCCACGTATTGCAGACGTAGAGTATGAACGAACGCGCTAAGCACCGCCAGCAACATGTTAAATAAATGTCCGCCGACTAAAATCAATATAGTAACAATAATTCCGATGATTGGTATTTTACCGGAAATTTGTGCGATTACGTTAATGGCCATCGCCAGCCCGGCACCAACCATACCGAGTGCCATCAGTCGAAGGTAGCTTAGCACATCGCCCAGATAGAATACGCTGCTGAACAGGTTGTAGAATCCCATCCCCAGACGTGCACCGATACCACCTTCCCTATGGCTGAAAAGGAAAATCATAATTGCTGGTACGATTGCCGTGTAACCGAAAACTCTACCTAATTCGGCTGATACGGCGCCTGTCTTGCTGGCTCCGAACAGGACTATCGAATTGAGCATAACAATCCATGTCAACTGGTCGCATATAGCCGCGATAAAATCTTTTTGTCTGAGGTTGTGGAAAAAAGCAATAACAAGACCCGTGATAAGCTGAAAATATCCCAGTCCGACTGCCAGTCCGAAGAAAATCATCGGATTTTCAAACGGGTCAAACCACATCATCTGTTCTCGAACGGGTTTTAGTGCAGGAATGAACTTTTGTATTGCGTCGCCGAACCAGCCGCCCGTCAGTGAGCCTACTACGACCGTTGCTATTGCACACAGGCCCAGCATGTACAGCAGTTTCTTATCACCTTGCATTTTCACAATGAACAGTGCCAGCAGGCCGAGCATCATAAATCCGTATCCGGCATCGGCGATGCACATGCCGAAGAATACCGCAAAAAAAGGCGCAAAAAATATCGTTGGGTCGAGGTTGAAATGCTGCGGCATGCCGTACAGGCGTGTCACAACCTCGAAAGGTCTTACAATTGCTCTGTTTTCTATTTCGACAGGGATTTGTTCGTCTTTGGCTGGTGTAATTTCTGTTATTTGGGCCGCTTCGAATTTCGACACGACCTTTGCGAGCTTATCGTAATCTTTCCTTCTGGCCCAGCCTTCAAGTATTACGGTTTGCTCGGTAGCGGGGCAGTCATTTTGGGTTTGTTCTTTGATGAGCAGGTTTGCGTGATGGTCGTACATAATCTGCAACTTCAAAAAATCTTTCGCTATGACCTGGGCTTCTTTGTGCAGTTGTTGCAGTTGCTCGTTTTTTTCTTCGAGATGCTGCTGAGTTTTTTTCTGCGACTCGGTGACAGTTCCTGTCACTGAGTCGAATGATACTGTCTCGAAATCGACACTGCGTAAAAGTTTTTGCAGTTCGGAAGCATTTTCTTTAAGCGATACTATTATACACGCCAGCCGACTGCCGCTGGTACTAACCTGTTCTACCGCTACGCCCAGTTCATCGAGTTGAGGTTTTATGTCGGTGAGCTTATTGGCTGCGAGTATACCTGCAAGACAGACAGCCTTGTCGAGTCCTTTGAGTTCTTCGACCGGTATCTCAAGCGAAATCCATGGTTCGAAATAACGAAGCTGTCCCTGCAGGTTTTCAATATCTGTCTTTACCCGCTCGATACTCTGTTGTATCTGGACCACCTTATGTGATATCTCGAGCACTGATTCATCGGATGCTACATTTTTGTACTCGGCTTGGCTAATGACGGTTTTGGGTGCAAGCGCAGCTGCTAACCCTTTTGGTGTCTCGGCGTAATCTTTTAAAAATTCGATACTTCTGGCAAGCTCGCCGAGCGTATCCTGAATTTGCTTTGGTTTTTCGCCAGCCATCGCCAAATCAGGGTGTTCTTTACTAATCATGGCCTCTTCGGCATTGAGTATCTGGCAGGTCCCACTATGCTGCAGGTCCTCCAAAAGCTGCGGTGCCTGCGAGCGATGGCAGACAATCATGATTTTTGCCATCCTTGAAATGGCCATATTTAGCCCTTTAAGTAGTCCATTACTTTTATTGCTGCGGCGGGGATTTTTGCAGATACATGCTTGCTTAGCTGCTGACAGTTTTTCTCAGATTGGGTGTTTAACTGTTTGATTTCGGCTTTTGCCTGCTTTTCGGCCTCAGCTACAGCGGCGTCGATTGCCTTTTTGCGTTCCTGCTGGGCCTGTGCCAGTGCTTGCTGACGTTCCTTACGTGCTTGCTCAGCCTGCTGAACGGCATTTACCTTGGCTTGTTCAGCTATCTGGGCAGCCTTTGCTTCGGCGTCCTTGATTTGTTTTATCAACTCCATTTGAATCTCCGCGTATAGGGATTCCACGTAAAACACAGCAATCTACTATATTATTCGACGCAAAACAATAATTATTAAGCCCAAATTCGGCTTTTAAAGCAAAGTATCCACTTTTTTAACGAGTTGTCTAACATGCTCCACGGATTCACCCAATTCGGTGTGCTCACCTTCGTTCAGTTCGAGTTCAACAATTCGTTCCACGCCGTTTGCTCCAATAATTGCAGGTGCTCCTACGAAATGTCCCCCAACTTCGTATTCTTTTTCGCAATATGCGCAGCAGCAGATAAGGGCTTTGCTGTTGTACAAAATCGCCCCGGCCATCTTTACAGCACCGGCGGCCGGTGCATAGTAGGCGCTATAGCCGAGCAGGTTCACAATTTCAATTCCGCCTTTACGAGTTCTGGCAATAATCTCATCGATACTTTCTTCACTTAATAGTTCTGTCAGTGGTACTCCGTTTACCGATGTATATCTTGGTAGCGGCACCATATCGTCACCGTGGCCGCCCATTAAGATGGTCTTGACATCATTGACGCTTACACCCAGTTTGTCCGCTATGAAGTAACTGAACCTTGCGCAGTCCAAAGCCCCGGCCATTCCCATGATTCTGTTCTTCTCAAAGCCGCTGACCTTGGCTGCTGTGTACACCATGGCATCGAGCGGGTTGCAGACGACGATAACAAATGACTTTGGGCAATACCTGACAATTTGTTCAGTGACGTTTTTAACAATCTCGGTGTTCTTGGCAAGCAGGTCATCCCTGCTCATTCCCGGTTTT
>JASFHM010000161.1:0-4125 GCA_050123215.1 Phycisphaerales bacterium
CCAGGGCAACCCAAGGCCTGTCTTTGCAACTAAAGGTCTCAAGCTCATCTCACCGCCCAGACGAGTCGGCGCACGCTCCGACCACCTCCAGCTTGCTGTTACCGACAACACCGCTTCGCTGCGCTGTATCGGGTTCGGTATGGGCAAATACGAAAAGAAGCTGCTCGAATGTGACTGCTTTAGCCTTGCCTACGAGCCGGACATCAACCACTTCAACGGCAGCAGCAGCGTCCAGCTCGTCCTGAACGACATCCGCTTCGAATAAATGTCACCACCACAACTCGTTCATAGAAGTTTTTTGCTTTTTCTACGAAATAACTCTTGACATTCCGGATTAACTCCTATAGAAATCGCCTGTTAGAGGAGACACCCCCGTTCTTCATCTTTTTTTTAATCCGCTGACAAAGCCCCCGCGGCGATTGAGCGGGGCCAAGAAGAGGAGTGAGGGCCAGCCTTTTTTGACCCATCAAACTCCATAGTAATTTGTCATTGCGAGCGAAGCGTGGCAATCTTTCTGTCATTCCCGCGCAAGCGGGAATCCAGAAAATAGAAGAGAGTTTTTTGACGTTAGGAAAATTTTTCCCCTAACGCCCGCGCTGTTGGTTTGCGCGTAAGAACTTTTTAAGGAGAAAAAAATGTGTAAACTTCCTGTGGTTGTTTTTTTCACTGTGATTTTGATTTCAGTTTGCACAGATACACCAGTTCAATGGACTGTAGAATCAGGTGGAAACGACCACTACTATGAAATTATAGAGGCATCATGGCAAAGTTGGGATGATTCAAACGAACTGGCCCAGCAAAGACAATACCAAGGCTTCCAGGGATACATGGCTACAATTACATCTGAAGCTGAGAACGATTTTATAAAAACACTCATACAAAGCACTGAAGGAGCCGAACAATACTACCTTGGTGGCTATCAGCCCCCAGGAAGCCCTGAACCTGATGGAAATTGGCAATGGATTACTGGAGAACCTTGGATATATTCAAATTGGGCAGCAGGGTAACCAGATATGCAGTACTTTGAAGAGAATGCACTTCTTATCTACAGTCACTCGTCTAACGATGAATTCGGAGCGTGGAATGATATCCGAAGTGGGGATACTTACGAATCCTGGGGTAGTTATATAGTTGAATACACTCCCGAACCGACAACGTTTCTTCTGCTCACCCTCGGCGGATTGCTTTTAAAAAGAAGAAATCAAAAATAAATTTAAAACCGTGTAAATCTGTGTTAATCCGTGTCTACAAAATTAGTTGTTTGTAGATGATAACTTCTCTGCGTGCTCAGCGTTCTCCGCGGTGAGAATATCCGCCTCAATTCGTAGTTGATTAAGTTGTTGGGTCTTAATAAAAAATCCTGGTAATCCGGTTATCCTGTCTAAATATAATCAGTGATAATTTGTGTAAATCTGTGGTTAGAAATAAGTCGTGGTTCCATCTATTTTTCAACTTCCACCTTTTCAATCTCGAACTGACCCATACTGAAAATCATCTTCGCAAAATCTTCAGGCCTGCCCGCTCCTGTCGCAAGCGTAATATGTCCCGCGTCGTATCCGCCTCGCCCGGTCCCTTTGAACGCCGAATCCAGACCTACCCATCTGTCGCCGATGTATGCCTGCGTCCATGCGTGAGGCCCGAACCCCCGCAGTCCTTCGAAGTCATCCACATAAGCAATACCTACCACGACCTCCGCCGGTATCCCGACCGCCTGGCACAGAGCTGCCGTTAGTATCGCGTGCTCGCTGCAGTCGCCTTGCTTACTTTGCGCAACCTCCACCGCCGTGGCGTATCCGATAGACAAATCCTTGGTCTCTATGTAGTCACCGACGAACGATTCGATTCTTTCTGCCGCGGCCATTGCATCTTTTGCATTGCCCACAGCCTGTTTTGCGAGTTTGATTATCTTCTCGTCGTCGCTTTGAATGAATCTGTTCGGCTTCAATGCTTCAAGTGCTTCCCTTTTGTTTCCCCTGTAAGGAAACCGCACATTTTCCGGTGCCTTGAGAGGCTTTACCGTTACTATCAGTTGTCCGTCCTTGTTCATATTGACCTTTTGATAGTCGGTTGACTCGATTTTCAGATTGTTAGCGTCGCCCGTGGGCTTTAGATAATACGTAATCGACTCGGCTTCGCTTACATTTTCGATAGGCTCAGGGCTTGATATAAATGCCTTATCGAACACTTCCAGGCTTTCGTTATCGGCCAGAGCAAATTCTTTCGAGCACGCCACCATCTCCATATTCATTTCCATGACGGGCGTTATTGTCTTTAAGGCCCGCAAATCATCATCGACATAACTTGTAGTCACGACCTCGCCCGCCATGAACATATTCATCTTTGATGTAACTTCCGTCAGCTTCACAATCCTGCCCAGAAGGTCCACTTCCTTTTTCGGTCCGACTATTATCTCGGCCTCGAGCGCCTGCAGCATCGACGGCACAAAAACTTTTACCTTATATTGCGTACCTTCTTTGAGTCCGTGTTTTTCCTCTATCAGCCGAAGCCCTTCAGCCATCACCGCGCCTTCAGGCCATTCTATCGACCGTACCTGCTTGTTCGTTCCCGTTATCGTCGTCACTTCGATCGTACCATTGGGCTTCACCTTGCCGACCATCTGCATCTGCATAATGCTCATGTTCTGCACCGACTCGAACCCAATTGGCTCACCTGCCGGCGTTTCAGTACTTGTCTCTATCATTGTTATTGATATAGGCACGTTCATACGGGTGATAGTGAGATACACCTCTTCGCTTGTGATTACCTGCTTATTGATAATTTTTCTGCTGTGTATTGCATGGCCGACCTTTTTACCCTGCATAAACACCGCAAGATATTCCGTCTCATCGACCGGCAAAACCGACCCGACCGCCTGGAGCGATAAAATCCCGACCAGAATTATTACCTTAAATTTCATAGGATGCTTCCTTTCAGCTTTCTCTATTGCTCTTATCAAGAACCTGACCAGTAGGATACCATAATTAACTCTTACAGGCAAAGTTTGCAAACCCCGCCGTTTCGACTAAAATAGCCCGGGGAATTTGTAAATCCTTTAAAAGACTGTATAAACCATGAAGAACATGAAGGGCATAAAGAGGTAGAAATATGAAATTCAGTGAATTGTCCAATAAGATTATTGGATGTGCCATTGAGGTACATCGGCTGCTTGGTCCGGGCCTGCTGGAGTCAACCTATGAGCAATGTCTGGCCCATGAACTTAGACAAAATGAGATTGAATTCAAGCTTCAGCATCCGGTGCCGGTCGAATATAAGGGAATCAAACTGGATTGTGGCTATCGGATTGATATACTTGTTGAAGACGAGATTATCTTGGAACTGAAAAGCGTGGAAAAGCTAAAAGGTATCCATGAAGCTCAAATTTTGACTTATATGAAATTGACGGGAATAAGACAAGGGTTTCTATTCAATTTCAATGTTCGGTGTCTCAAAGATGGCCTGAAGAGTTTTGTACTTTGATATCTTCAATTTCTTCATGGTCTTCATGGTAAAATCAGTTGTTAAAATTTATAGAATGAGCGGATATGACCTTTGAACAGCTTATCAAACTCGTTTCTTCGGCTGACGCACCGAATATATGTATTGATTCCCGCAGAGTCAAACCCGGCGATTGCTTCGTCGCCGTAAAAGGCACACAATACGACGGCCATGATTTCATCAGCTCTGCCTTATCAGCCGGTGCAAAATACGTCGTTTCCCAGAAACCGTTTCCCTGTGAGTCCGCCGAACTGATACAAGTCTCCGACACATCAAAAGCCGTTGCGATTCTTGCTCAGGCTCGTTTCGGTAATCCAGCCTCTAAGCTGACTAATCTCGCCGTCACCGGAACAAATGGCAAAACCACCGTAGCATATCTCGTCCGTTCGGTCATCCGAACCACCGGCCGAAACTGCGGCCTGATTGGCACCGTTGTTTACGATACTTCCAAACGAACCGATGCGGCTACTCTGACCACCCCCGATTCTATGCAGATTGCGCAGATGCAGAATGAAATGGTCCAGGCCGGTACCAAATACATGATAATTGAAGCGAGCAGTCACGCCCTTAGCCAGAACCGCCTCGCCGAAATAAATTTCACCGCCGCCGCATTTACTAATCTCACCGGCG
>JASFHM010000162.1:0-4125 GCA_050123215.1 Phycisphaerales bacterium
TAAATCTGCTTCTCGAGCAGTTGCAAGATTAATCTCAAAGCGAATCTTCTGGTCTCGCTTGACAAAATTCACTATACCGCCTTTGAGAATAAACTGTGATGATTCACCGATTGTCAAAACGCTTGACCCTCTAACAACACGAAGAATATTGGTATGTTTTTGACTTAAGGAACCGCATATAAATAGAACGTGACAATTCCTTAATGATTGTATAGTATCATTATATCTCTCTTCATCATCCTCTTCAGGGTCCGATGGCAAAGTGATTTTGCGAAAATATCTAATCTGAATCCGTCTGCCCTTGACACTTTTCTTCTTTAACGGCTCGTACACTTCCTCCAACGGATTATCATCAACAATACCTATGATAATCGGCTTGTTGGCGTCGGCAACTTTTTCATCAGGCCAATCAACAAACTTGGTAAAGTTATACAGAAATGCTGCCTTAACTTTATACTCAAGCTTGGCTGCAGAATCAGCTTCGACCTCTGGTACAACAAACGCTGCAAACAAAGCCAAAACTAAAATCACCAGGTTGTACCTTATAATTTTCATTTCTTGGCACTTATTAAAAACAATGTTTACGAAGTAAACACTATTTTTTAGCTTGAGCCGATACACACCAATTAATCCCTGCCGGACTCAGACCTTTCAGGGTCATCGTGAACGAAAATATATTCCATCACTGAGGTTATGACGCCCAACAATAGTCTGTCTCTCATCAATAGCATTACTGATGTAAGCCATTGCTACGCGAATAATCCCCATGATTGCGCATTATTCTCCTACTTTCACAAATAATCGACATATTGCTAACACCATTTAATCAAGGCTTTGCCTGGTTTTAGAATGATTATCGGCTTACAGAAAGTGAAAGCAACTTGTACGAAGTGAGATACTATCGGACGGTGGTTTCTGGTTGTCTATAAGCTGCAAAGGAGGGCTTAAGTGCTCCGATAAGTAAATTATTCGGCTGATGTTTCATCTTTTTGCGGTTTAAACTCAACGCTGTCATCCAACCCCTGCCGTTGCTACAACAGATATGAACATTAGTGTTATTTCAACGTCCGTATACTTATCAAAGACTCTCAAAATCTATATACCAGTTTCCCGAACACAGCTCGCTGTGTCTCCGCAGCAGCTATGCTACTGTTGCCAAACTCAGGATGGCTGGAGTCGAGCAGATTCTGGCCCACCACAGACAGCTCAGTGTTTTTATTAATCTGCCAGCTAAGACCGATATCCAGTCGAATGTAGGAAGGGACGTTATAGTAGGGTACAGTGTCAACATAATAAAGTGCCGTGTTAAGTTCAAGGTTATTAGGCAAATCGAAATAAGATATTAAACGAAACGTATTGTGTGGTGAACTACGTTCATATCTGACATCACCAGCGGTGTTGGTGCTCGATTCTTGCATGTGCATATGAGCCTGCAAAAAGCTATAGCCGGCGGTTATCTTCCAGTCTCTTTTCACCATCCAGTGTGCTGATATTTCACCACCGTATGTTTCACCGTACATCTTGTTATCATAAATTCTGGTAAAAGATGTCGGATTGTTCTCAAGAGTAAAAAGATGGTCATATTCATTGTAGAAACCTGTAATATCAAAATACAGCCCATCTCCGGATTTCAATCTATAGCCAAGCTCATAAGATTTGACTTCCTGTGATTTTAAATCGTCACTGCCGGAAAAAGAAAAAACCATGGCTGGATTTATCACAAGATAATTTTGGACTACATCAGAATAAAAACGCGAGGGCGTTGATACCGCACGAGTGAAAGAAGCCCATATCGTATTGCGCTCGTCTGGGGTCCATAACAGGCGTGCGCTCGGTTGATATTCAAATCCCGTATAATCATTTTCCTCAAATTTCGAACCAATGATGAACTCTAATTTGTCTTTAATAATAGCAATTTCATCCTGAATAAACGCACTGAAAACCTGGTCGTCACGTATAGCTGGGGAAAGACTGATGGTATAACTGCCGTCCGTATTGTCGCCGGTATGACGATAACCAAGTCCCCATATAAGGCTGTGATTATCGCCGCATTGGAAATGGTGTTGAAAATCAACATCATAAGTATCACGAGTTTCAAGTATAGCAAGAGTATCTCGTTTTGTCCGGTCATAGTAAAACTGTAAAGCCATACCCGAAGTCTCGGATATCTTACGACTCCACCGGAACGAAAGATTCTGTCCACTGAAATTTACACTGTCATTTACAATGGGCATATATGGCGGGCTGAGAGAAGATAAGAAAGTACGTTCGCCGGAATGACCGGCGTAAAAATCCCCCTGAAAAGTTATATGGTCACTCAAAGAGCTGTCCCAGTCAATGCGAAAGCCTTGACGTAACGTATCCTCTCCATCAAAGGCATGACTGCCGTCGCTATATATCGAATCGTCACGGTCAAAGTATTTGGTATATACTCTGTAATAAACACTGTCGGAAAGTTTGCCGCCGTATCTAAAAGCTGAGAGTGCTTTATCCTCAGTACCAATTCCGCCAACCAAAAGGCCGCCCTGTGTATCGCGCGCATTTTTTGTAATAATATTGATAATACCATTAACGGCATTGGCACCCCAAAGAGTACCTCCGGGACCACGTATCACCTCTATTCGCTCAATATCTTCAAGCATAACGTCCTGGACATCCCAATAAACTCCGGAGTGTAAAGGTGTGTATACAGAACGCCCATCAATCATTACCAAAACTTTTTCGGAATATAGACCGTTGAAACCCCGTGATGCTATGGCCCATTTGTTGCCGTTAAGCCGGGCAACTTCAATGCCGGGTACCAATCGAAGCAACTCAGGTATCGACTGATGGCCGGAACGGCGAATATCCTCATCTGTTATGACATAGGCAGCAGCCGGTGCCTTAAAAAACTTTTCATCTTTTTTCGAAACCAACGTTAACGGTACTTCCATCAACTCCTCGAGGCTCATTTCTAAAAGCTCATCTGAGTTGTTGACATCTTCATCGAATTGTCCTATTGATTTGTTGCGGTCATTAAAGACACTCTCAGCGCCAACTGCAAAGACAGAATTTACTCCTCCGATACAAAGCACTAAAACCAGAATAGCAATCCATGTTAATTGCTGCACTGATACTGATTTTTTTAGCAAGGTTTTCATTAAAATCTGTCACCCACAGATTGTACGAAAATACAGAGTGAACAAGGAACTGATTGATCAGCTCCACATATGTAATGTCCCTCAACACACAGGTTTATCGACGCATTTATATCATCATTTTAGGAGGATAACTTTTGATTAATGAAGACTTGCTAACAGTTCAAAACTCATGCACGGGTTAAAAATCTCTTGAAACGTCGACATTAAGTGACATGACAATCTCATACGTGGCTCATTGTTCCGATAACAAGCTGGTTAACTCACTTTTTGTTTTTTTGCAGCTTAATATTTAGCGCTGTCGACAAACACCTGCCAGTTTGCCTCGATAATATCTTCCGAGATTCCGAATGTCCCCCAAATACTTGTTCTATAGCGAGACTTTGTGGATATTCGGACTTTCTTCTGCCATGTCAGTTAATCATGGTACGCCTGACAGCAACTGTAAAAACGGTGGGTGATTTATATTTAAAATTTTAATCGCAACCGGGCAAAGAACATCCGTCCCGGTGTTTCATGTGCCGTAAAATATCCGTCGTCAAAGACTGGATCAGAAGTTTTGTTCAGGACATCAGTCACGCCAATCATTACTTCACCTTTTCCTTTTGCAAAGGCACGGCTTAAAGTAAAGTCCAACCGATTGAGACTGTGTAGCCCTTTCACTATAGTTCCCCAGGGTTCTATTTCGTTCTGGAACGAATAGTTGGCGTTGAATACCCAATTCTTTTTCAGATGCCACTGGCTCCTTAAGCCGGCTTTATGCCTCGATGGCCCAAAGGCACGAAAACCTTGCGAGTATCTATCCGTCACCAACTCATTATAGCCATACCAACCGGTGATTTTTCCTGTTTTATGCCGCCAGCTAAGCGAACATTCCCCGCCGTAACCGGTGGCTCCGTCAATATTTGTAAAGGATATAGGAGCTATGGTACCTGTTGCACCTATTAATCTCTCATATCGTTGGTAATAGCCGTCAACATTCAATTGC